>JAJRTA010000161.1 GCA_024278515.1 Candidatus Zixiibacteriota bacterium | reverse complement strand
TTGACGAACCATGGGTAGTTTAAGTCCTGGCCCTGACCTCAGGAATGAAACCACTAACTCACATAATGTTAGACATATAGTGCATAGCAGAATACATCGGATGGACGAACGCGGTAAATCGTATGAATGTATTCGATGGCTTGTTGCGGCCGTGTTGATCGTGGCGTCCCCGGGTGTCAATGGTGACGGCACAGACGGTAAATGGTTTGCCGACATCACTACTCAGGCCGGAATAACCCATGTCCATCATCGTCCGGCGCTGGACGAAAAACTATCCAACATCATGCCCTGGATGGCTGCGGTGGGAGCGGCGGCCGCGGCATCAGATTACAATAATGACGGCTTTGTGGACTTATATGTGACTCAATCAAAAATGGGCGAACCGAATCTGCTCTATCGCAACAACGGAGACTTTACCTTCACCGATATGGCCCTGGGGGTGGCTGATTCATTGCATCTGGTCGGCCAGTATTATGAAGAGCAGTTGACATTACGCGGTCGGGATCATAAAACAATCAGATGACGGATAGTGAAACCTTTGACGGCGTAGGGCGTGCTATGAGACGGCTGGAGAGTTTTGCATATCGGAGACGGACCGTGCTGCTCGTGGTCGGCATGATGGTTATCGCTGTGGCCATACTGGGAGCCTCCAAATTAGTCGTCAATGATTCGCGACTGCTGGCTTTCAGGGATGAGCACCCGTTGGGCCGGGCTACAAAAGAGTTCAACCGGCGTTTCGACGGCACCAGCCAACTGAACATTATGCTGTTATCAGATAAACCGGGTGAATTACTGAAGCCTCAGATTCTGAAACTGGTCGAACGACTCGAAGAATTCACCGAGCTACTGCCCCATGTGGGAGGCACCCGCTCTCTGGTAGGCTGGGTCAAAAGAGCAGATCAGAAACTTAATCGGGACGATCCGGCCTTTTTTGCCATAGCGTTTTGCTGTTGACCGGTCTGATGTTTCGCTCGGTAGTCGCGGGATTGCTTTACACATTGACCGTGGCTGTGGCCGTTGTAGTAAACTATGCCGTTATGAGTTTTGGCGCTATCGGCCTGGGCGTGGGGACCTCGATGTTTGCATCGATTGCCATTGGGGCGGGCGTAAACTTCCCGATCCACCTGCTGGACCGTCTGCGTCTGGAGCTGCGAACGAATAACGGCGATATGTCTAAAGCCATACAGAGGGGAGTGACCTTTACCGGAGGGGCACTGTTTTTCACGGCGTTCGTGGTAGCTCTCGGTTTCGCTTTACTGACCGTCTCGGAGTTCAGAACCCTGGTGCGGTTCGGACTCCTGATTGCCATCGCGATAGTAACCAGTTTTGTAGTCAGCGTCACTTTACTGCCCGCCATTGTCTTTGCTATCAAACCCGGGTTTCTTTTTTCAACCGAAAAACACCTCCGGAGCAGTTAATGATAAAGATCGTTGTACCTAACGCTCTCCTGTACAGTTGACCAGCTCAGCCATCCATCTCTTAAGTATGAAAAACGGCTGCCTGTTTCAGACCGTTCAGCCCGACCCATAATTTTTTTGAGCGAAAGTCCAGAACCTTTAGGGCTTGTTTTTCCCGCTCGATTGTATAATCTTGACGGTTCTGAATTGATCAACGGAGTTTTGGTAACTATATGAAGCTTGTTATTATTGTTATTCTTGCGGTTTTGATTACTCTTGCCGCCTGCCGCCCGCCGATTGTTTACGAAAAAGAGCTGAGCAAACATGATTATGTCATAGCCCGGGTTGACACTCTTTTTGAAATCACAATGCCGCAATTCTATGATATGCTGGCGGCCAGTGATCTGGTAGCGCGTGGCGGAATTCTTGATCGTAACACGGCCGGACAGTTCCTTGATTCGATCCTTTGTGATACACTGGCCGGTCTGGCCGCCGCGGATGTACCGCTGGATCAGTACTATAATCAATGGCGTTTGTTCAAGCTCAGGTACCATAACGCTATCATAAGATCGCTTCTGAATGAAGTTGTCTATAAGAAAGTGTCGTTTGATTCAACCGAAGTGGTGGAGTTTTACCATAGCCGGCCTGATCTGTTTTCCATCAATGAACAGGTGAATCTTTATCATATTCTGATTTCTCCGGTCGGCGCCAAAGCGGGACCGGACTCTCTGTTCTATCGGTCTCTTTCCCCCGAACAGTTGGATATTGAGCTTGGCAAACATGCCCGGTATGTTCGCAGCCTGATCGATTCAGGCAGGACATTCACCGAATTGGCGGCAGAATATTCCCATGACAAATTCAGCAATCAACAGGGTGGCTACATAGGTTGGACGGAACGAGGAGTTTACCGCCATCCGTTCGATTCGGTAGCCTTTTCACTTGGTGACGGAGAGGTGTCGCAGCCTTACAAGGACCCGGACGGATATCATATAATCTACATCGAAAAACACATGCCGGAAGGAATTCCGCCTTATGACTCGGTGGCTTATATGGTAGCCTCTCGCGACCTTTACAATACCAAAGCCAACGCTCTGGGTGCGCAGTTCTTTGATTCGGTTCATAGCCTGCCGATGGAAACGATATACAACGAAGCGATCCTTGACACCAATGTTTACCTGGTGGAGCCGTCGATGTGGGCCGCGATTATCAACAAAACCGACACCCTTGATTTTAACGACCTGAGAACCCTCGAGGAAACTTTCCGCTCCAATAACCGGCTGTCCAACACGACCGTTGAACTCAAGAAAGAGATGATTGCCGAGTTGGCCAAAAAAGTTGTGCTGGTGCAGGTAGCCCGGGATATGAAAATCGATACCCTGCCGGATGTGGTGGCGGCGGAAAAACATTTTCGTCATGTCTATTCGAAGGAGATCGTTCAGAGTGATCGTACCGACCTTGCCTGGCAGCCGGAAGAACAAGCCGTTCGAGATTATTATGACACACATATCGACGATTTTACGGTCGAAAAACCGCTGGAAATACAACAGATAGTGGCCGGGGATTCATCATTCGCCGAGTTCCTTCGTGACCAGGCGATGAGCGGAGTGGATTTTCTGCAACTGGCCCAGGAGTACTACCCCGGCGAGGAAGCGATACGAAAAGATCTGGCCAACCTGGGGTTTGTCGGGCCGGGTGAGATACCGGATGAAATCTATGAGGCGGCGTTGATCACGCCGGTCGGGGAGGTTTCCCGGCCGGTTAAAACAGAGTTCGGCTATCATATCGTCAAAGTGGTGACGCGTAATGACATGATCGATCTGTCTCATGCCCGGCTGGAAATTGTTCCGATTCTGAAGAAACAGCACGCCCGGGAAGTTTTCGAGGCTTATCGCGATAAATTGTATGACCGGTTCAACGTAAGTTTCCCCAACAAGTTGAAACCGATTCACCTGAAACCGCTCGAATATCGGTCATCCAAACCATGAGTCGGTCCGAAGACTCCGGTCCGCGGCAGATCAGCTTTGGTCAGGAGTTGTGGCGCAAAGGGACCCACATGTTTGCGCTGGTCATTCCGGGGGGATATTATCTTCTCGGATTGGACAAAACGGAAAGGCTCTCCGTAATGATCCCGATCACGGCGGCCGTGATACTGGGGGATATTTCAAGATTGAGACAGTGGGGCATCTGGCGCAACGGGCTGGAGAAACTGTTCGGGCGGATGGTCCGACCCCATGAACAAAAGGGGGATTTTACCGGGGCCGTTTATATCCTGACGACGGTCTGTTTTACAGTTGCCATGTTCGCTAAGCCTGTTGCTGTTGCGGCGATTGCTTTTATCATTGTCGGTGATACTTTTGCCGCGCTGGTCGGGCGGAAGTTCGGACGCCACCGATTTTTCAACGGTAAATCGCTGGAAGGTTCTGCCGCCTGTCTGGTCGGGACGCTGATTGTGGCTTTTTTAGCTCCTGAGCTGGCGCTCCCGGTTGCCGTGATCGGGGCTGTTACTGCGGCTGTGGTCGAGGCTTTACCGCTGGGAATCGATGACAACGTGACGGTTCCGATTCTCTCGGGTCTGGTGATGACTCTGGCGGCGAGATTTCTGGCTCAACTGTAATTTTTCCTAAAATTTTGTTGTCGGTGGTGTTTTTCGAACGTATAATAAATACAGGATGCCTTGAAAAATCGCTCACCTCTGAAGCAGGAGGATCTGGATGTCCAAGGGAAAGGTTAAGTATTTCAACGACTTAAAAGGGTGGGGTTTTATTTCCGCAGAGGACTCAAAGGAAAACATCTACGTTCATTACACCGCAATCAAGATGGAAGGCTACAAGACGCTGAAACCGGGCCAGACAGTTCTTTTTGAACTGGCCGACACTGAAAAGGGACAACAGGCGCGAAACGTCACCTTAGCTTCCTGATCCTGAACTTATTCTTACCGGATTTCGACAGGCCGCCTGCCAGGGCGGCCTTTTCTTGTGTGGGAGCGCGGTTGCTTCCAGTATCTGGGTAATGTTGTGCCGGCCCGCAGATTTAACTATATTCCCGCCATGAAAATAATAGATATGCGAAGCGATACCGTTACCAGGCCGTCCGAAGAAATGCGTCGTGTAATGGCAACCGCTGAAGTCGGTGACGATGTTCTCGGTGATGACCCCACCGTGATCGAGCTGGAAAAGTATGTGGCCGGTCTGTTTGAACGTGAGGCCGCGCTGTATGTGCCCTCGGGGACGATGGGCAACCAGATATGTCTGAAGGTTCAGTCCGAGCCGGGCTGGGAACTACTGTGTGACCGCCAGTGTCATGTCGTCAACTACGAAGTGGCCGGACCGGTGGTGCATTCGGGCTTGCTGGTAAATCTGATCACTACCGAGCGCGGCATGGTTACGGCTGAGATGGTGCGCGAAAGTATTCGCCCGCTCAACCTGCACTGTCCTCTGACCAAAATGGTGGCCCTTGAAAACAGTCACAACCATCACGGCGGGACAATCCTTCCGCAGGATGAAATAATTAAAGTTCGTGAAGTCTGCAACGAGTTCGGACTGGTGTTTCATCTTGACGGGGCCCGAATCTGGAACGCGCATGTGGCCACCGGTTTGTCACTGCCGGAGTTGACCCGTCCGTTCGATTCGGTTTCGGTCTGCCTGTCGAAAGGGTTGGGAGCGCCGATTGGGTCGGTGGTGTTGGGGACTCGTGAGTTTATTGAAAAATGCCGTCGTGAAAGGAAACTGTTCGGCGGTGGTATGCGTCAGGTGGGTATTATTGCCGCCGCCGGTCTGTACGCGGTGCGGAACAATATCGAACGGCTGGCCGAAGATCACGCCAACGCCCGCTTTATGGCCGAAGGGTTGAATGAACTTGATCTGTTCAATGTCGATATGTCTCGGGTTGAGACGAATATCGTGATCGTAGATGTCACCGGCGACAATTCCCCCGCTGATGTTTGCTCGAAGATGGAAGAAACAGGAGTCAGGGCGCTGCCGTTCGGACCGAAACAGATTCGCTTTGTATTGCATCTGGATGTCTCGCGTTCCGACTGTGAGGAGGCCCTCAAGCGAATAGGTGAGATGTAGCCGTTTATTTTTCACGCTGCACGGTGAGAGATTAGATAAGGGTGTTTGAATCATAATGACCGCCACGCTGACCATACTCGGTTCTTCGTCGGGAGATCCCCAGCCCGACCGGGCCACATCGGGATACCTGCTGGATATAAACAGTGACCTCACGCTGATAGATTGCGGCGGTGGCGTAAGTTCGTCATTTCTGCGTTGTGGTTTTGATCCGCTTGAAGTCAGTCGGGTATTTATAAGTCACACGCATCCGGATCACTGTTGCGAACTGCCGCTTTTTATCCAGATGACCTATCTCCATGGTCGCAGTGTCCCTCTGGATATCTATCTCCCGGAAGAATTCGTGGAGCCGTTCCGATCATTTCTGACAGCAGTCTATGTTATCCCGGAAAAACTGCCCTTTGAGCTGAATCTTCACGGTTATAGCGACGGCTTTGTGTATGATGATCGATTCCGTATGAGGGCAATAGGAAACTCGCATCTGAACGGCTACGCCGATTATATCTACCGTCTCGGTCTGCCTAACCGGATGCAGTGTCATTCTATGCTGGTAGAATGCGACGGGCGCTCTCTTTTTTATTCGGCTGATATAGGCGGTTTTGATGACATCAAAAAGTATCTTGAGGGGATGGATATTGTATTGCTGGAACTTACTCATGTCGATCTCGACCGGTTTTTCGAG
The DNA here is from genome assembly GCA_024278515.1 of Candidatus Zixiibacteriota bacterium. Lineage (GTDB taxonomy): Bacteria > Zixibacteria > MSB-5A5 > GN15 > FEB-12 > JAJRTA01. The sequence goes on along the minus strand of JAJRTA010000161.1, from coordinate 3,920 downwards.
TATGCCCCTCACGCGAAAGCAGGCCGCTGGCTGGTTAGTCATCTTGGCGACGCTGACGAAACAGACAGGCTCCGGCAACTATCAGACAAAGCCGGTCTCGACAGTTTTGTATTGGTGCATGACGGTTATCAGGTGACGTTCTGATTCGGCAGATCCTATCCGAAAATGGAACTCTCGATGAGTAATTGTAGACAAGCGCGACCGGTTGCGTTATGTTTATGATCTAACCATAGCGAGGATAATATGCTTGATATTGACAGAATTCAAACTTACCTGAAAGAACACGAACTTGACGGCTGGTTGATGGCTGATTTTCACGCCCGCAATGATATCGCGGTCGAACTTCTCGAACTAAAGGGGGTGTTGACCCGCCGGTCGTTTTATTTCATCCCGGCCGAGGGCGAACCTACCGGACTGATCCCTGAAATTGAAAAGAGCAAGTTCACGCATCTTCCGGGCGAGTTGAAACCATTCGCCGGTTACCGGGAAATGGAGCGCGAACTGGCCAATTTGCTGGAGGCTCACAAATGGGTGGCGATGGAGTACTCCCGGATGGGTCGTCTGCCCTATATCGGCCTGGTTGACGCCGGTACGGTCGAGATGGTTCGTAGTATGGGGGTGGAGATAGTATCTTCGGCTGATCTGGTGGCGGCGTTCCAGGCTCGGCTTACCGAGGCGCAGGCGGCGCTGCATCGCGAAGCGGCGGATATCCTGATGGAGATCAAGGACGGCGCCTTCAAGCTGATAGCTGATGCTGTGTCCAATGACCGGGTGATTACCGAGTACGATGTCAGCCGGCATATTCTGGGGAAGTTCAAGGAAAATGATCTGGTTTGCGAGTACAATCCGATCTGTGCCGTCGACGCCAACGCCGGGAATCCTCATTACCAGCCGACAGCCGATAAATCTGAGTGTATTGCGCGCGGCAATCTTATTCTGATAGACCTCTGGGCCAAGCACAATATACCCGACGGCATCTACGGTGATATTACCTGGATGGCTTATGCCGGGACACGCGAAGAGATCCCCGAAAAGTACAACAAGATGTTCGACGTGATCGTGCGCGCTCGCGATGCGGCGATTACGTTCATTGAAGAAAACATGCGGCAACGTCCGGTGTATGGCAGTGAAGTCGATGATGCGTGTCGAGCGATTATTGAGGAAGCCGGTTATGGCGAATACTTCACTCATCGCACCGGGCACTCGATCGGGACGCACGGTCATGGAAGCGGTCCGAATATCGACAACCTTGAAACCGAGGACCGGCGGTTGCTTCAGTCGGGACATCTGTTTTCGATTGAGCCGGGCATCTACATGGATGACTGCGGTCTTCGCACAGAAATTGACTGCCTGATCACCGACGACGGTTGCGAGGTCACTACCCTGCCTAAGCAGACCTGTATTCTCGCTCTTTTGTAAAATGTATGTCAGCGAAGCGATGATTGCCGAGGCGGCCGAGCAGTTCGGTGAGCCTGAGCGGGTGGAGTTTCGGATAAACGCCACTCCAGCCGAGCTTGACCGGATCAAGTCATCGCAACGCAACGGCCGCAACCATGACGTTACCCTGTACATACACAAGGACGACCGGATAGTTGTTATCGCCAAACCGATGTACCCGCCGGGCCTGTACCGGGCGCCATCGGGAGGTCTCAAACCGGGGGAGAGGATCATCGACGGAATCGATCGTGAGGTAGCCGAAGAAACCGGATGCCGGATTAAAGTCGAGAAGTTTCTTTTGCGTACCGATGTCTCTTTTGTCTGTGACCGGGTAGCCTCGGGAGGAAGTGAAAGTATTTACTGGCGCTCTTTTGTTTTTGAAGCAAGGTATGTTTCAGGTGATTTCCGGTTCACCGACACGGACGAAATCTCGGAAGTACGCCTGGCCCGTCTCGATGAATTTGAAGAGTTCTCACGAATAATGCGCTCCATGCAAACCGGCGGCCTTTATTACCGAGCTGATCTTCATGATAAGATCAAATTAATGATATAAGATTCTCTTCTTCTGTGCTGTTCATAATTCGGCCTCGGGCGGGCTGTCTCCCTCAAAATTAAGGTGTGCTCTTATTCTTCCGATACAAAAAAGAAAAGAGGAGCAAACCGGTCTGTCGTGAACCGATTTTGTTGTCCAACGGCAGGCTGAAAACTGATCTATGTTTACTTGGCTGAGAGAAGTTGTGGCTCAAAGCGAGCCGTTGCTTTTGTTCCTGGTGATCGGGCTGGGGTTTCTGCTTGGTCAGCTCAAAATCCGCAGTTTCAAATTAGGGGTAGCCGGTGTTCTCTTTGTCGGGCTGATATTCGGCGGCTGGCGTTCCGGCAATGATGAACCGCTTACTATCGCCTATCAGGTCATGCAACTGGGCCTGATCCTGTTTGTTTATACGGTCGGCCTGACCAGCGGGGCCGGTTTCTTTGCCGCTCTTAAGACTCGTGGTCTCAGGTTCAATCTCGCTCTTGCAGCCGCATTGGTATCAGGGGGAGTCGCCACACTCCTGACAGGGGAATGGATCGGTTTGCAGGCCGGTCATATCGCCGGCGTCTACTGCGGCGGTCTAACCAATACCCCGGCTCTGGCCGCGGTGACCGAGCTGATGTCCAATCTGGGGATTGGCGACTCACGTGATCCGGCTGTTGCGTATTCGATGACTTATCCGTTCGGCATTATAGGTGGTATGCTGGCCTTTACGATTTTTCAATATGCTTTTCGCAAAGCCGCTGAACGAGAGCGGTCGGAAGCCGCCGCCCGGACACAAATGAAGACCTGTGTATCCTCGGCAGAGTTCGAAATCAGGAATCCGGAACTGTTTGATCAGCCGATAGGAGCTGTTCGGGTACAGGATAAGGTAGGGTTGATTATTTCCCGTCAGTGTCATTCCGATACAGTCACAATACCCACCAAATACTCGGTATTGCATCAGGGGGATGTGGTTAAAGTTGTCGGATCAGAACAGGATATTGAGAAAGCCGAGTCTTTCTTCGGCGCGCGAGCCAGCGAAAAGATGACAGAACTAAGCGGTGCAATTACTATGCGCCGGATTCTTGTTTCCAAAAAGAAACTTTGCGGAAAAACGATCGGAGAACTGGAACTGGATCGCGTCTTTAATGCTCAGATAACACGGTTACGACGAGCCGATGTGGATATCGTCCCCGACCATGATACCATTATCCAGTTGGGAGATCGGGTTCGGGTGGTAATGCCGAAAGAGAAAGCGTCCGAAGTCGCTTCATTCTTCGGTGACAGCGAGCGCAGTATTTCTGAGCTTGATTACACCGCGCTTACTCTTGGCATCTCGCTTGGCGTACTGATCGGGATGATCCCTATCCCTCTGCCGGGTGGTTCGTTTGTTTCACTTGGGTTTGCCGGGGGACCTTTGGTGGCCGGGCTGATTCTCGGCAAGCTGGGCCGGACAGGACCGCTTGTCTGGGCGCTGCCCGCGGAGTCAAACAATGCTTTAAGACATATCGGCCTGCTTTTCTTTCTTGCCTCGGTTGGCGTGATGGCGGGCGGGCGATTTTTTACCGCTCTGTCCGGCAACGGCTGGCAGCTTTTCCTGCTGGGGTTGATTACGACCACTCTGACCACCAGTCTGACCCTGTTACTGCTACGTTTCTATGGGAAAGCCACGATCATAGAAGCGATAGGGGCAACCAGCGGAATGCAGACTCAACCGGCGACTTTGGCCCGAGCTTATGAGATGTCACAATCAGACGACACTTATGTAGCGTATGCTACTACGTACCCTCTTGCCATGGTTGGTAAAATCCTGATTGCCCAGTTGCTGTTGCTCATTGCGTCGGCAATGAAGTGACCTGTCTCCCGCTCCGTAGTCCCTTTCGATACGGTATCGTGCCGGTGACGCTGCATGTGAACGGCAGCATTCAAGGAGACTATTCCATCGAGACGGCACCTTGTAGGTATGTTG
>JAJRTA010000160.1 GCA_024278515.1 Candidatus Zixiibacteriota bacterium | reverse complement strand
GACCGCTATCGGCGTGCGTTTTCCTCTGGTTGCGTTCAATGTCTATCTCGGCACCAACCAGAAATGGATTGCCGACAAAGTAGCCGACGCCGTCCGCAGTCTTAAAGGCGGTTACCGGTTTGTGAAAGCTCTGGGGTTTGAAATCAAAGAGCGCAACCAGGTGCAGATATCCATGAATCTCGTTAATTACACCAAAACACCGATCTTTCGGGTGTTCGAGACGATCAAGTCTGAAGCGGCTCGCTACGGTGTCAATGTGACATCATCGGAAATAGTCGGACTGGTGCCGAATGAAGCGATGCTTGATGTCTCCGATTTTTATCTTCGCCTTGAAAATTTCTCGGCAGAACAAGTACTTGAACACAAACTTCAGCAGGCAGGTGGCGTTTCAACCGTAGAAGAATCGTTTGCCGATGAAGTGGCGTCGTCTTCTCCCGCTCCCGGCGGCGGTTCGGTCGCCGCGGCGGTCGGTGCGCTGGGAGCGGCTCTGGCTTCGATGGTCTGCCGTCTGTCGATCGGTAAAAAGGAGTTTGAAAAGGTCAAAGACGAACTTACCGAAGTGCGCGACAAAGGTGATGCGCTGAGGGCGGAATTGACCGAACTGGTTGAAACCGACAAGGAAGCATTCAACAAGGTGATGGAAGCATTCAAAATCTCCGGCGATGAACGTGAAGCCGCCGTTGAAACGGCTAATAAACATGCCGCCGAAGTACCTCTGACCGTTATGTGTAAATCTCTGGAAGCGCTTAAGCTGGCCGAAATCGTAGCGGCTAAAGGCAATCAGAATTCGATCACCGACGCCGGTGTCGCGGCCCTGGTCGCTCGTGCCGCTGTGCTGGGGGCCGGATATAACGTCAGGATCAACCTTGCATCGATAAATGATCAGGCATTTGTGACGAAACTAAAGGAGGAAGCGGCGGTTATAACCAGTGAGGCCGAAAAAACAGCCGAACGGGTCAGCACATTGGTCGAAAGTAAACTGTAAATGGCAAGCCGGGTCGATCTGCATCTGCACACTACTTGTTCCGACGGCCTCAAAAGCCCGGAAGATATAATTAAAGAAGTGAAAAGGAAAAACCTGACCGCTTTTGCCATAACCGATCATGATTCCATAAAAGGCTTTCTCGAAGCTCGTGACCTGCTTGGCGAAAACGACCCGGAACTGGTTCCCGGGCTGGAGTTGTCCTGTTCTTCAGTAAATGGTGATTTGCACATTCTGGCATACCTGTTTGACCCGGATAGTGAAGCGTTGAAATCGGCGCTCGAGGAGTTTCGTATCAGAAGGAACCAACGCGGCTATTCGATGGTGAAAAGACTGAACGAAATGGGAATAGAGATTTCATACGAAGATGTCCTCGAAGCCGCCGGTACGGCCGCGGTAGGAAGACCGCATGTGGCTGAAGCGTTGGCCCGGCGCAAAGCAGTCCCTTCATACAATGACGCCTTTCAGAAATATATCGGTGACGGTCGTCCGGCTTATGTGCCGAAGCAGAACTTCACGCCCCGGGAAGCGATCAATATGATTCACAAGGCCGGCGGTCTGGCCGTACTGGCGCACCCGATGGTCAGTTATGCGCATGAGCGTATAGAAGAGCTGGTCGGGCTGGGACTTGATGGAATTGAAGCGTTACACCCTGATCATAAACAGGCGGAATGCGACCGGTTGAAAGTAACGGCGCGACGTTTTCGTCTGGTCTGGACGGGAGGTTCTGATTATCATGGCCGAGGCAACAGAACAGGCTCGGTTGGGTCGGAAAAGGTTCCGATAGACTGCCTGGATGAGATGAAAGCGCGAGTATCACAAAAGCGAGGTTCGGATTGAGGTTTGTACTGACATCGGTTATTTGGCTGGCCCTGTTAATTCCTGTGGTCAACGCCGAGGAACTTTCACGTGAAGAACAGGTATCTATCATTGCCGACTATATGCTCATTACCGGACAAGGGGGGCTGGGCTTTCAGTCCGCTTCGGACGACTCGGAAGAGACCCGGCCGTTAAAATGCGGCACCAGCGCGGTTCTGAACTTCGTGACCAATTACGACAAACTGGATCCGGAACTGCTCAAGTCGCTGGGTGTCGAACTGGAGACTCGCCCTGAAGGACTGGATGAATTCGTTGATTCACCGCTTGGATTGTTTCGAATACACTATACAAACAGCGGTATTGATGCCCTCGAAGGTGGAACACCGACAGCGATTAAGATTGCCGATATCATGGATTCCGTTTATACCCATATTATAGATACACTGGGGTACCCGCCGCCACCGCAGGATGGCTACGAACCGGGCGGTGATGAAAAATATGATGTCTACATGAGATATCTCGGCCCCCTGTTTTACGGCCTGACCTGGACCGATTCTCTTGAATATCCCACAACGCAGCAGGCGACGTCGTTTATTGAAATGAACGCCCGGCCCAGTACGATTTACAGTTACAACAACGATCCGCATGCACCGTTGGATGCTATCCGGGTGACGGCCGCTCATGAATATTTTCATGCCGTGCAATTCGGGATCGATTGGGGAGAGGCCGAGTATGATATCGGAGGGAAAAACGAAAGACGTTACTGGATGGAGGCCTCGTCAACCTGGATGGAAGAAGAGATATACGATGACATCAATGATTACTATTCGTATCTCGAAACATTTTACAACCGGCCGGAAGCATCCCTTCAGCAGCAAAACGGCGGCAATGATCTCCATCCGTATGCCTGTGTAGTCTATCCGATCTTTTTGACGGAAAAATACGGTCGCGACATCGTTCGGGATATCTGGTTGCTGTGCGGTTCCATGGGCTTTGGTGCCGATTTTCTCAGCGCGGCCGACTCTGCTATTATGATGGCCAGCGGGCGCACTCAGAACTGGGAGACCGCCTTCTCGGAGTTTGCGTTGTGGAACTACCTGACCGGCGAGCGGGCGAACCTTACGATGACCCATGGTCTCGGTTTCGCGCCTGACTTGACAGACTCTCTTGTTGTCGGATACTCGGAGAAGGAAAACTATCCGGCCATTCCGTATAACAAGGTCCACTCGTATTATGCCTACCCGATTACTGTTCTGGGTGGAGAGAACCAGGCGGAAAGTCCCCGGGTGAACGGTTCTTATTACCTGAGACTGGAACAAATCTCCAGCGCTACGATAGTGGATGATACTACCTTCTGGGTTTGTGATACGGCGGCAGGTGAATTCGTAGACGGCTGCGATACATGCTGTACCGATTCGATCTTCACGCGAGACACACTTGATTATGGTTTCCCGTATTACAGTTACCGGATCAATGTCGACTCGCTTTTCAATATCTACCTGGCGCTGCGAAATCCCTACTCGCCGGCTATGCCTGAAGGTTGGGGAGTGAACGTGATTTATGAGTTTGTCGATGCTCCCGACAGTCTGGTGGTTGACAGGTTCTTCGCTCCCGATACCGGATTGTTCGCCAGTCGGGTCGGTCTGTTGGATCATACTGAATACAGCTCGCTTACTTTCGTCATTACACCGGCTCCGGTAAACAATGAATATTATGCCCGGCCGGACTATAGAATCCAGTGGGTGGGATATCTTGTCGGAGAAAACAGCTATATCGACTCGCTTCGTAGTATGCCTGCGGCTGTTCTGGACCCGTATCCCAATCCCATGATAGTTTCCGAAATGGACGACCCGCACATAACTTTCAAGCTTCGCGTGCCGTTCGACACGGGCAGTTTTCCGATGTATGGCCAGCCTTTTACCGAAGCTGATCCGGTTCTTCAGGTCGATATCTATACCGTGGCCGGCGAGCGGATTCGCACTCTTGGCGAAATAACCTGGCGGGAGGCGCGTTTCGGTGAGTTCTTCACCGAATGGGATCTCACCAACGAAAGCGGCGCGGATGTGGCCGCCGGGGTTTACCTTGTTTACGCTCGACTGTTTTCCAAGGCCAGGCGGGGCAGCCTTTTGGCCGAGGATCATTCCAAGGTGTTAGTGATTCGATGAGTCTCCAGCCGCGGGTGATCAGCCGAATCGCACTGTTCTCCGCTCTCATATATGTTCTGTCATACGCCACCGCGTATCTTCCCAACGTTTCGTTGGTGTTCTTTATTGTCTTCGCGGGCGGCTACCTGTGGGGCGCCTCAGCCGGAGTAATCATAGGGCTGGCGGGTATGTGGCTGTGGAGTTCGTTTAATCCGTTCGGCCCGGCTGCTCTGCCGCTTCTTGCCGCGCAGATGATCGGCGCGTCGCTGGGTGGTTTGGTCGGCGCTTTCTATCATTCCATGTCCGGACAGGGGGAAGCCCATCCGGGTACGGTTCGATTGATACTGGCCGCCCTGATCTGCACACTGGCTTACTATCTGCCGGTCACAATTATTGATGCCTGGTTATATCAGCCGTTCTGGCCGCGTCTTATCGGCGGACTGCCGTGGATCGTTGCGTCGATAGTATCGAACGCGCTTATTTTCCCGTTGCTTTTCACTGTTGTGAGGCGTTTATATCCTCGTGAAGGTATGTTGCGATGAAACGGTGGCTGTTTTCCATATTCATTTTTATCCTGTTGATTTTACCGCTATCGGTAACTGCTGAAGATTCCACTTACGTTGACACGGCGCGCGACAGCATAACCGATACGCTCGTGGATTCCCTGCCGGATAGTATGTCCGTAGTCACCGACACTGTGGCCGACTCCACTGCCGCTTTGACTTTCGAGGAAAAACTGAAAAAATACCGCAAGCAGTATGTGGAGCGAACGCCGTCATTTTCTTTCTTCGATACAGTTGCGGCCGGGTTCGCTTCAGAGCGTTTGAACTATAACAAAGCCCGCAACCGGTCGTCATTTCATGATGTCGGCGACTATTTTCGATCCAATCCGGCATTCTTCATACTCGACCATCAGGAAACGCCGATGCGCAAAACAGTACAGCCGTTCGGATTATCCGGTGACCGCATGAACCTGGTCATCAACCGCGAACCGGTACATCCGTTTGAGCATGTGATCGAGCCTGATGGTCTGATTGACATGAATGACATTCCGTCAGCCTTTGACCGTGACGTTTACATTTTGCCCGGCCCTGTCGGCAGGCTGTTTGGCGGCCGTCAGATGGTGGCGACGCTCGTTACTCTGCCGGTAAAGCCGGTCGATCATGAACCGGTAACGTCGATTTCCGCCGACAAAGGGGACTATTTCTTTTCATGGGTTCGCGGCAAATACTCGCGACGTTTTCTTCGCGGACGCAGTCTTGATTTGTCCATTGAATACCGGAAAGCCGAGGGACCGATAAGTCAGCGGGTCGATGATTCCTACAACTATTTCGGGGATATGTTCTTTCCCCTCGGAGAACGCTATGGGCTGAGAGGGAAAGGCTACCTGTACAATCGGGACGGATGGCAGGATATCCGTTCCGATAACTATGGTGAGGCGGTTTCACGGTACCGGTTCGACCGGCAATTAGATGTCAGCCTCGAACGCACTGTCGGTGAGGGTGAGGGACGGTGGCTGCTTGGCTATAAGCATATCCGACAGGGGTCATTCAGCGACGGCAATTATAAATCCCGCTACAACCAGACCGGCAATGGCGGTTATATCGCTCGCGAATGGACAAGCGGCCACATGATGTTCAATGTCCGGCTTGACGGTGACTATCTCGCCTTTGAAAGCTATCAGGACCTGTGGGCCAGAACATGGGCCGATTTCACTTTGGATATTGTACGATTGGGCAACGGTCTCAATCTCGGGTTGTCGGTCGGCGGCCGCTACGATGAAGAGTATGAGTTCCTGCCGAACGCGGCGGTGGTTATTAAAACCGAAACCGACCGTTGGCTTGCGATGTTTTCAGTCGGTTATACCGAAAGGGAGCCGTCGCTGTACGAGCAATTTCTTCCGGAACAGCGCGCGATGATTTATTCTTCGACGGCGCTGGATTACGCCAATCGGGGCAATCGTGATCTCAGGCCGGAGCGGCAGCTTACCGGCAACCTGCGCGTCGAGTACGGAAATCTCGACAATGCGGCAGGGATAGATATCACCGGCGGACAGATAAGGGACGGTATCGACTGGCATCACGAAATTATGGCCGACAGTATTACTGAGTTTACCGAGTTCCGCCCCATGAACGGCGACATAGATTTTGTAAGTGTTTCCTTTTATCAAAAACTGAAGTACCGGGAACTGGCTACCCTGACTTCGGGTGGTTCATGGCGCAAACTTGAGTATGCCGAATTCGACGACAAGGCTTATCTGCCGGAGTACCAGATTTTCAGCGGGCTGGAACTGCATCATTATCTCAAAAAGCAGAGACTGCATGTATTCGCCTATGGTGAAATAACCTATGTCGGACCGTACCATGGGTATGTTGTGCAGAATCTGGGCCGGGACCTCATTGTCAACGTCAAACTTTCAGTCGGTCTGACCAACTTCCGCTTTCATCTCGTCTGGCAGAATATGCTCAATACAGCCTACTCTCAGCGTGATTACATGACATTCCGCGGATCATTCTTCTATTACGGTCTTGTCTGGAATTTCAACGACTGAGCCGATCGCGGAGTCGGCTTGACAACACTGTGCGCCGACGGTTAATTGTAACTCATGCAACAACTGAAACTCTCCCGTGAGACCGCCTATCAAATGGTGGTGGACAAAATCGGCGTCAACAATCTGCTCAAACATATCCTGGCTGTTGAAGCGGGTATGCGTCAACTGGCTGAACGGCTGGGTGAGGATGTCGAGTACTGGGGATTGACCGGGCTGGTCCATGATCTTGACTACAACGAAACAAAAGATGATGAAGCCCGTCATGCCTATCTGACCTGCGAGTGGCTGGCCGAGTATGACCTTCCGGATGAAATGACCGCCGCCATTATCGCTCATCCCGGGCATCAACCATGCAGGACACGTCTGGACTGGGCGCTTTACGCGGTCGATCCGGCCACCGGTTTCATCGTGGCCTGCGCTCTCATGCACCCCAAAAAGAAGCTGGCCCCTCTCGACGCCGAGTTCATGCTGCGCCGTTTCAAAGAGAAGAGGTTCGCCGCCGGTGCGTCGCGTGAAAACATGGCCGCATGTTCCGAACTGGGGATGGAACTCGACCAGTTTCTGCTTACTGTCCGTGCCGGGATGATGACTATTGCCGATGAGCTTGGGCTGTAACCGATGAAAGCCGGGCAACGACTGTGGCGCAGGGATATTGTCGGATGGTCGTTGTACGATTTCGCCAATACGATCTACTCGATGAATATCACTTCGATGTATCTCAAGCGTTACATCGTCGATGACCTCGGTAAGGACGACCGCTATTTCGATATCCCGTTTTCGATCTCGATGCTGCTGGCCGCGCTGTTGTTACCGGCGCTGGGCGCAATGTCGGATCGATCGACAAAGAAAAAGATATTTCTTTTCCTGTTTACGCTGACCTGTTGTATCGCTGTCGGCGGCATGACTTTTGTCCCGCCCGGCGTTATTTTCGTGATAATCATTCTTTTTATCATTGCCAACTTCTCCTATGAAGCCGGAATGCCGTTTTACAATTCGCTTTTGTACTCCGTAGCTTCAGGCCGTCGGGCCAGGCTGGTGTCCGGTATCGGCGTCGGCGTCGGTTATATCGGCGCTATTCTCGGGATCATTCTGGTGCAGCCATTCGTGAGCGGAGAAGTTCTGAGCTATGATGTTCCGTTTATTGAAGGCAGTGGGAAAGTGGCCGCATTTTTGCCGACGGCTCTGCTTTTTATGCTGTTTGCCCTGCCGTTGTTTCTGTGGGTTCGGGAAGAGCCGGTTGTAAAGACAGGGGAAAAAGTCGGCTGGAGGCAGGCGTACCGAGATGTCTGGGCCGGTCTCCGTGAGACTCGCAGGTACCCCGGCGTTCTCAGGTTTTTGATTGCCGATTACTTTTTCGAGGATGCTGTCGCCACGGTGATAATCAATATCAGTCTTTACCTGTCCGTCGTGGTTGGACTGGGTGAAGGTGAGATCAGCACATTCCTGATCATTACGCCTGTCGCCGCAGTGATCGGATCATTTTTTATCGGCAGGCTGGCCCAGGTATGGTCGTTGAAACGGCTTGTCAATATCATTGTAATCGGGTGGATTCTCGCTCTTACGATTTTCGTTTTCGTAAAGAGTATGATCGTCATCTGGGTGCTCGGCTCGATTGTCGGTGTTCTCATGGGTGGACTCTGGACTACTACCCGGCCGTTGCTTGCCGAACTGGTACCGCGCGATGAGCTGGGCCGCTTTTTCGGCCTGTTTTCACTTTCCGGCCGGGCGGCCGCCTTTGCCGGGCCCCTGATCTGTACCGTAGTTGTCTATTTTTTTCAGCCGGATAGGTTTCCGGGTCAAACAACGGTATCAATTCTCGGTATAAATGACATGGATGCCGTCAAACTACCGTATCAGGTCGGAGTGCTTTCACTTGCGCTTATGATGCTCACAGGTCTTTACATATTCCGAAAACTGCCGTCGCCTCGCGAGGTGAATGATGGTTCGTAAGGTGGACCGCTGGTACCAGTACACCGGTTGTGTGCATATCCACACTACGGAATCCGACGGCACCAGACCGCTTGAGGAAGTTGTCGCGCTGGGGCAGGAGGTCGGGCTGGATTTCATGATGTTCACCGATCACATGAACCTGAACAATCGTGACGCAGGCAGGGAAGGGTTCTATGGCAAGACGCTGGTCACGATCGGTTACGAGCACAACGACCCGGATGACCGTAATCACTATTTGTTATTTGACTCTCCGGCTGTTTATCCCAAAGAAATGCCCGCGGCGGAATACGTGGCCGCCGGGGCGCGTGACGGCGCATTGGGCATACTGGCTCATCCCGATGAAGTTCGGGACGCTCTCAAAAACCATCCGCCGTACCCGTGGGATGACTGGTCAGCGGTCGGTTTCACCGGTCTTGAGATATGGAACCAGATGTCCGAGTGGACCGAAAAGCTCACACGTTATAACCTGCTGCCGATGGTATTCTCACCGCGAAAATCGATTGTCGCACCGACTGAACGCGTTCTGAAAAAATGGGATGAGCTGAGTCTGTCCGGTAAATGTGTCGGAATCGCCGGGGTGGATGCTCACGCTTTTGCCGTCAAAATATGGCCGTTTACCTTTGAGATATTCCCGTACAAAGTTCATTTCAAATCGCTGCGTTGTTATGTTTTACTCGAAGAGCCGATGAGTGATGAGTTCACCGTGGCGCGGGGGCAGCTTTACGAGGCTATACGCGACTGCCGACTGTTCTTTGCCAACGAACGATGGGGCTCGGCTGAGAAGTTTCGATTGTTCGCCGAATCTGAAGGTATGCGAGTGACCTGTGGCGGTGAACTGAAATTGTCCGATGACCTGTCTTTGATTGTGGAACTCCCGGCGAGAGCCGATATTCGGATTGTTCACAACGGTAAACGAATCATCGAAACTTTCTCCGACTGTCTTCAGATGAAACTGACCGGACCGGGTATTTATCGGGTCGAGGCATTCAAAGGACGGCGCGGCTGGATTTTCTCGAATCACATCAGGGTGACAAACTGAGATGTCGGAAATAAAGTTAAGGGTCAAATATTATTCAGCGACAGGGGAGACTTTCGAAACGTCCGGTATCAGATTCTCAGGGAAGTTTGTTCTGGTTTCTCACAATAGTATCTGCAATCTTGTTTTCGGGCCGCTCAAAGAGTTTCCCTACCATGCAAATCTGCTTGATCGCTTTTGTGATGAAAACGAAATACCGGCCGGTTGGGTTCACAAGTCGGATCTGCTGGAGATTTACGACCCCGAGGTCTCAATAAACGGTGGAGGCTGGATTGAGATCGATGGGGTTGAGAAAAATGTTCGCTTTGAAGGATACTCCACAGCTTATGGTAAGTACGACCGCGATAAACTGTCACGCCTGGTCGCGAATCACTCTTTTTTTGAAGGGTATGATCTATCTTTCGAATAGCCGAGCCGCTGCTACGGGTCGGCAACAGGACAACACCGAGCACAAACTCAATTACCCCGAACAGGTAGTGATCCCCTGTCTTACCGGACCTGATCCGGTCCCCATTTCTATTCCGTGTCATGCTGAACTTGATTTAGCATCCGGAAAACAAATGTACATCGATTTCGGTGCGAGACTGGAAAGACGCTCTAACAGGAAGTTGACAAACTCTTTTACGTTGTGTCGTGCCCTTAACAGCCCGCAGTCAGCCGTAGGTCGGAACCCCTTGTGGGTTCCGACTTTCCACTTATTCCCCTCTTGAGAATTGATAAACCATTTTTGATTGAAAGTCTCATTTCAAATTCCTTGACAAGCATACCCTTAATGGCTACAGTTGGGAAATTGAGTCGTGAATGGCGACATGGAAGGAAGACCGTCAATGTTCGAGACATATTATCCGATATTGTTTCTGCTGGTTCTGGCGGCGGTAATAGCCTGTGTACTTATTTTCCTCTCAATTTACTGTGGTCGCCGGACTCGCCTCGGGAAAAAGTTCGAGCCGTACGAGTGCGGCGTCGAGCCGGTCGGCACCACCCGCGACCCGGTCCCGGTGAAGTTCTTCCTTGTGGCTATCCTGTTTATCCTGTTCGATATCGAAGTGATTTTTCTTTACCCGTGGGCGGTTATCGCTCGCGACCTTGAGGTTTTCGGTTTTATCGAGATGCTCGTATTTGTTGTTATCCTGATGGTCGGTTATTTTTACATTCTGGGACGAGGCGCGCTCAAATGGGAATAGAAGAGAAGATTCCGGATTCTATTATCCTGACTACATTAGATAAAATGATCAACTGGGCGCACAAGCGGTCGATGTGGCCGTTTGGTTTCGGCCTGGCCTGTTGCGCGATAGAAATGATTTCAACTTTCTCGCCGCATTATGACCTTTCCCGTTACGGGATGGAAGTAATGCGGCCGTCACCTCGTCAGGCT
>JAJRTA010000009.1 GCA_024278515.1 Candidatus Zixiibacteriota bacterium | reverse complement strand
ATAACGGTTCGCGAACCGATCGCGCTGTTACTCTCACCTCCTGCCACCACAGAAGCCTGACCTGTCGCGGAATCGTAAATACCGCATCCAACAAACGACGCCGCACCGATCGAACTGTTATGTTGCCCTCCGACAACAGCCGACACGTCACCTTCGGTACGGTTCCATGACCCGCTGCCGAGGAAACTGCGCCAACCGGCGGCATCGTTGTCCCATCCGCCGACCACGACCGCGTCGTTGGCCAGGGTCTGGTTGGCTCCGCCGCCGCCGATGAACGAGCTGGTCCCCCAGGCGATATTACTGTTGCCGCCTGCGATAGTGGCGCGCTGGGCGGAAGTTTTTATCTCGTTGGCCCGGCCGCCGCCGATACTGCTGTGTTCGCCGCCGGCATTGTTGCGATCACCACCGGCCACCGTGGCGAAATTATGCCGCGCCTTTGTCCGCCAACCACCCCCGACCGTGGCATAGTAATAATTTTGTCCGCTGAGACCGGTCTGCGACCCGACGCCGAGGTTTACCATCGTCCTGATACTGTCACCGTAGTAGAGATTGCCGGTACCGCCGCGCCCGACCGCCCAGTAGTCATTGGTCGACAACACCGAACCGGAAAGCGTCCAGTTGCCACCCCCGCCCGGCGCGGCCAGGGCATAGGCCGCGGTGTCGGCATATAACGCGCGGATCGAGTAAGCCACGCTGACGATCGGTATGTATGGCGTCCCGACCGGACCGCCGCCGACCTGAACTCCGAGGTATCGAACATTACCGTCAAAAACGGTACCTGCAAAAGCGGTATATGATCCCAACTGGACATTAAACAAACCGCCGATCACCTCGACACCCGGCTGAGTCTCGCTCCAAAGTTCGGGATTGCCGCCGGACGTGCCGTAAATGTAAAAAGTCATATCCACTATGGTATCGACCGGGGCGCCGCCGGAGTCGGTCAGCGATCCCTGGTAGTCGATAAGCAAAGGTACTTCAGCCGAAGCGGTGAGCGCCAGACAGACTATTACCACAAGCAGGAATGCCGTCATTATAATCGATTTCATGAAAATCCTTTCTGTTCGTAAAGAACGTAAAGAAGCAGACATTATTGTTTACATCATTATCGGCAGTTTATAGACGGAGAAACATAGCCGGGAGTAACTTACAAACGGCAAAATAAACAGATTCTTCCGATTTCAAAGCTGTTTTTGTCGGGATCTGCGACATTTGCGTTATGACACGAATGATCTTGTTCTGAAACTGTTTTTGATTTAGAATGTCAACCGAACTAACGAATGAAACCTTCAAGTGGAACCATCCGGTGAGTAAGTCAGCCCATCTAATCAGGATCGGCATATCTTCCTGCCTTTTGGGAAAGAAGGTCCGGTTCGACTCAGGTCACAAGCGTGACCGATACCTCAGCGATCAACTGGGAAAGTTCGTGAGTTTTGTTCCGGTATGTCCCGAGGTCGAAGCGGGGATGGGAGCGCCGCGGGAAGCCGTACGGCTGGTCGGCGATGATCCCGGCCTGCGCATGATCGGTGTTCGTTCGGGTAAAGATTGGACCGACCGGATGAACTCGTACTCCCGGCGTCGCGTCAAACAAAAGAACCTGGCCGATCTGTCCGGATTCATTTTGAAATGCAAGTCCCCCTCATGCGGTAAAGAGCGAGTCAAGATATATCGAGAAAATGGTCAGATTGAACGAAAAGGGAGCGGTTTTTTCGCCTCAGCTCTTATGAAACAGTTTCCCGATATGCCGATCGAAGAAGAGAGTCGACTATATGACTCCGAATGGCGCGAAAACTTTATTGAACGTGTGTTTGCCTACAACCGGCTGCAGGCGCTCTTTAACCGATCCTTCACTTACAAGGCTGTCACAGCTTTTCACTCCGATCATGAGTTCCAGCTGTTGGCGCACAGCCCGGAGCGCTACCGTAAGCTGGACCGGTTGGTAACACAGTTGCGTGAGATCAAACCATCCCGATTTCGTGATGAGTACCGCAAGCTGTTTATGCAGACTCTGAGCTTCAAAGCAACCGTCAATAAACACACCCGGGTCCTTCGGCGGCTCCTAAGCTTCCTCCGGACCCATCTTTCCGCCTGCGAAAAAAAGTATGTCCATGAAACAATCGACAATTATCAGAGATCATCGGTGCCATTGATCGTACCTGTCACGCTGCTGCGATTTTTCATTGACAAGTATGATGTCGAACAGATTCGTAATCAGTACTATCTGCATCCCCATCCCGAAGAACTGATGTTGCGCAACCATGCGTGAGACTGCTCCGGATACGGTCAGCCCCGCTACCGGTCATCACACAGAGCAAAAACACATCACCCAAAAAACATATTGCCCCCCAAACCGTCATTTCTGACCTGATCCGGCATCACGTTCTATTTCGTGTCATGCTGAACTCGATTCAGCATCCGAAAAACAAATGTACCTGGATTCCGGGTCATGGCCCGGAATGACGACAATGAGAATGCTGCCGGTATCATTACAGGTCGTGATACTCCGTCGTGCCTGACCTGATCCGGCATCCGAAAATCCTGAAAAAAGGAAAAAGATTAATTTCATTTGTTGACCCGAGTATTTAAAGGATACTAATTAAGGGGCAAGATCCGGCCGGAACGATCGGCCTTTTTTGCAACCTCATTTGATGACGGATTGAGGATTTTTGAAATTACCAGCCCGGAATGGCGGATACCTGCTGCTTGAAGACGGCGCCAAGTTCCAGGGTGATTTATTCCTCGGAAACACTCCCGCTTTCGGCGAGGCGGTATTCAATACCTCCCACACCGGTTATCAGGAAATCATTACCGACCCCTCTTACCACCGTCAACTGATCACTTTCACCGCCGTGCATATCGGGAATGTCGGCGTCAACAGCGACGACACCGAGTCTGCTAATCAACGCGCCGCCGGTGTGATCATCAAGAGTCTCCCGACGCGATCGCGGAGCTGGCGGGCCGAGTCCGACCTGGACGATTGGCTGACTGAGGAAAATATCCCGATGCTGGCCGGGGCCGATACCCGCGGAATTACCCGGCATCTGCGGCAGCGGGGAGCCATGCGAGCCGGACTGTTTCCGGATAATGTGGAGCTTGATGACGCTCTCAACCGGGTGCGGTCTTCAGAACCGATGATCGACTCCGACTTAGCCAAAGAAGTTATGACCGACACACCCTTTGAATTCAGTCCCTCCCCTTCGGACAAGCAGTGGCGTCAACCAACGGACACCGGTAAGAACCTCAGAGTAGCGGTACTTGATTTCGGAGTAAAAACAAGTATCCTTCGCGAACTCGCCCGCAGGGGTTGCCGTGTTACCGTACTGCCCGCAGTAACAGACGCCGAACAGATCATGTCAGCCGGGTATCATGGTCTTTTATTGTCCAACGGCCCCGGCGATCCGGCTGCTGTAACGTATGGAATCGAGACGGTCAGACAACTTTTACCGACCGGCCTGCCGCTTTTCGGCATCTGTCTCGGCCATCAAATTTTATCACTGGCCGCCGGCGGGGCAACTTTCAAGCTGTCGTTCGGACACCGCGGCGCCAATCATCCGGTCCGGTGCGAGACGGATCAAACCATCGAAATCACGAGCCAGAATCACGGTTTCGCCGTCGCACCCGAAGCACTTCCTTCAGATATCAAGGTTACCCATATCAACCTGAACGATCAGACCATAGAGGGCATCCGTCACCGTAAATATCCCGCTTTTTCGATTCAGTATCACCCGGAAGCCGGCCCCGGTCCGCACGAAGGGACAGCCTGTTTCGATCAATTCATCGAGGAGATGCATCGTGCCAAGGCGTAAAGACCTGAATTCGGTACTGGTGATAGGTTCCGGTCCGATCGTGATAGGTCAGGCGTGCGAGTTCGACTATTCCGGCACTCAGGCGGTACGTGCCCTGAAAGAGGAAGGCTTCCGTGTCATTCTGATCAACAGCAACCCGGCCACTATCATGACCGACCCGTCACAGGCGGATGCTACCTATATCGAACCGCTCGAACCCGACATGCTTGAAAAGATTATCAAGCGCGAAAGGCCGGACGCGATCCTTCCCACCATGGGCGGCCAGACCGCTCTCAACCTGACCGTGGATCTCGAAAGCGCAGGCGTATTGAACCACTACGGCGTCGAACTGCTCGGCACCTCGGTCGAGTCGATCCGACTGGCCGAGGACCGTGAAAAGTTTCACGACGCCATGCTGCGAATCGGTCTTGAGGTACCCCGGGGCGGTTTTGTGAAATCGATTGAGGAAGCCTGGACTGTCCTTCAGGATACATCACTCCCGGCCATTATCAGGCCGTCATTTACACTCGGCGGTGTCGGCGGCTCGGTGGTTTATAATCGCGACGAGTTCGAGAGCGCGGTCAAGTGGGGGATCGCCCGCAGTCCGATCGGCGAAGTACAGATCGAGGAAGCGTTGATCGGCTGGGGTGAGTTCGAACTCGAGGTCATGCGCGACAACACCGACCAGTGTGTCGTTATATGCGGCATTGAAAATATGGACCCGCTCGGTGTTCACACCGGTGACAGTATAACGGTCGCTCCGATCATGACCCTTACCGACAAGGAGTACCAGAAGATGCGCGACGCCGCGTTCGCCGTTATTCGTGAAATAGGCGTTGAAACCGGCGGCAGCAATATCCAGTTCGCGCTTGACCCGTCAAACGGGCGGATGGTTGTTATCGAGATGAATCCGCGGGTCAGCCGGTCGTCGGCGCTGGCTTCGAAAGCTACCGGCTTCCCGATCGCGCGGATCGCCGCCCGGCTGGCTGTTGGTTATCGTCTCGATGAAATCACTAACTCGATTACGCGCAAGACTCCTGCCTGCTTCGAGCCGGCTCTTGATTACGTGGTGGTGAAAATACCCCGATGGGCCTTCGATAAGTTTCCGATTGTCGATCAGACTTTAGGCAGTCAGATGAAATCGGTCGGTGAAGTGATGGCTATCGGCAGGACCTTTCCTGAAGCGTTGCAGAAAGCGCTCCGCAGCCTGGAACAGGGACGCAGCGGGCTGGGGGCGGACGGCTCCGATGTTATCTTGTCCGACCATGTGGAGCCGCACCTGGCCCCCGAGTGGCGGTCGATGATTCGTTCCAAATTATCCCGACCGAGACCTGAGAATATTTTCTATTTACGCCATGCTCTCAGGCTGGGCATGTCGGTGGATGAGCTGAATGAAACGACAAGGATCCATCCATGGTTTCTCGACCAGATATCGGAGATAGTAAAATACGAAAACCTGCTGCGTACGCTTTTGCCGCCCGGCTCCAACGACCTGACTTCCCTGCGACAGCAGGTGTCACGTGAACATCTGTTCAAAGCCAAACAGCTTGGTTTCTCCGACCACCAGCTGGCTCATATCTTTCACACAACGGAAGAAAACATCCGCCGCCTGCGCGAAGTACACAATATCGCACCCTGTTTTCTTTCGGTGGATACCTGCGCGGCCGAATTCGAAGCCTGCACTCCGTACTATTATTCATCGTACGAGCGCGGTGAGTCCGAGGTCACCCGGTCAAAACAGCCTCGCATCATTGTGCTGGGTTCGGGCCCCAACCGTATCGGACAGGGAATCGAATTCGACTATTGCTGCGTCCACGCCTCCATGACTCTTCGGGAGGAGAACTATGCGAGTATCATGGTCAACTGCAACCCCGAAACGGTCTCCACCGACTATGACATTTCGACACATCTTTATTTCGAACCGATCACTTTCGAGGATGTGCTCAACATTTGCCGGATAGAAAAACCGGACGGTGTCATCGTGCAGTTCGGCGGTCAAACACCGTTGAAAATCGCCGAAGCGCTGGACAGAGCCGGGATACATATTTTGGGAACTTCACCGTCACGTATCGCCGAGGCCGAGGATCGCGAAAAATTCGGGCGGTTGCTGCGTGAGCTTAACATCTCGCATCCGCCGTATGGTATCGTCAGACATTTCGCCGAAGCCAAACCAACTGCCGAACAGGTCGGCTACCCGGTCCTGGTCCGGCCCAGTTTCGTACTCGGAGGACAGGCGATGGAGATAGTTTACAACGGCGACGACCTTGACAAGTATCTTCGTGAGTTCGCTGGTGAAGTCTCCCCGGAACACCCGATTCTGATCGACCGGTATATCGAAGACGCCTACGAATTCGATGTCGACGCCGTCTCTGACGGTCATGAAACTGTTATCTGCGGCCTGATGCAGCATATCGAAGAAGCCGGCGTGCATTCAGGCGACTCCGCCTGCGTACTGCCTCCCTTTATCCTCACCGAAGAACAGCGAGACAGGATGGAAGCGATCACCCGCCAACTGGCCGCGACTTTAGAGGTGGTCGGTTTGATCAATATCCAGTTCGCTTTTCGTGACGGCGAGATGTATGTCCTTGAAGCCAACCTTCGGGCCAGCCGTACGATTCCATTCGTATCGAAAGCGACCGGCGTCAACTGGGTCGATATAGCAACCCGTTGTATCGTGGGACGGACACTGGCCGAGCAGAAAGTTCGTCCCAACGGTCTTCCCAAACGGTTTGCTGTCAAAGAAGTCGTTTTCCCTTTCAATCGTTTTCAGGGAGTACAAACTTTTCTGGGACCGGCGATGCGTTCCACCGGCGAAGTTATGGGCATAGCCGACAGTTTTTCCGAGGCCTATTCCAAGGCCCTTTACGCCGCGGGGACCTATTTACCTGAAAGGGGTACTGTTTTGTTCTCGGTGAACAAGCGCGACTATGAACGAGCGGCCGGGATCGCCGGACGTTTACAGGCTATCGGATTCAGGATCATGGCCACCCGCGGGACCCTGGCCATGCTGGCCGAGCACGGCATCGAGGGAGAGTTCGTGTACAAAGTCAACGAAGGGCGCCCCAACACCGTTGATCGCATGAAAAACGGCGAGGTGCAACTGGTTGTCAACACGCCGCTGGGACAGGAGTCTCATTTTGACGAACGGGTGATCGGCGAGACCGCCTACCGTATGAACCTGCCATTGATTACCACCCTGTCCGCCGCTGAAGCGGCCGTGGACGCTATCGCGGCGATCTCACAGAAGCCGTTGCAACCGCTGAAACTTCAGGAACTCATCCCCGCTGAACATAACACGGCGCAAACGTTGATAAAATGATCCGATGATCAGGATGGAGGGGGTCAGATATCTTTAAGGAAAGCCAGGTACTGACGGGCCCAGGATTCGCGTTGATGGTTCTCGACGATATGATCGCGGTACTGTTTGCCCAGCTTCTCGCATTCTTCCCGACTGTCACGCAGCTTGATTATCAGCTTCGACAGAGCGTCCGGAGAATCCGAAGGATAGGTGAGAGCGCCGCCTGCAATTTTCAATTCATCAATAGCTTCACCCTGTCTGGAACCGAACACTATCGGCCGCCCGGAAGCCATGTACTCGAACATCTTTGAGGGGAAAGCCATCTTGGCTACGCCTACTTCCTTCAGACACTCAAGCAGAACATCGGCGGATTTCAGAAAATACGGAATCGTCTCAAGCGGCTGCGTACCGATCAGACTGACATTCTTGAGACCGTAATCGTGCACCATGTCTACCAGGGCATTCTTTTTCTGACCATCACCAACAAACGCAAAATGAATATCAGGCTGGTCAACCAGTTGCCGGGCCGCCTCGATCACTGTTTCAAGAGGACGTACCCAGCCAAGCGTACCGGAATACAGAACCAGAAATTTTTCATCCCATCCGAAAGTCTTCCTGATCCCGTTTGAGTCGGAGTGAATGAACTCCCGGCCAACCCCGGACTTGATAGTAGCCATACGCGACCGGGGAATACCTATCATTTCCATATAATTGGAAATCCCATCGGTCACCGAGACGATACGATCGGCTTTCCGGTAAAGGGAATGAATTATCCGGCGCACCGTACGAGTAAACAAAGACTGATTGAGATTTCCGAATTCTTCGCCGGACTCAGGCTGAAGATCACGGACTTCGATCACAAAGGGACAACGGCGGATTTTGCTCAACAGCCAGCCTATAACCGGTGTGGTAACCGGGGGAGTTGATGCTAAGATTATGTCAAACTTTGTCTTAACCCGAAAAGAGTTGATCAGGCTGGTGATCAGAAAAGTAATAAACCCGACCATCCGTTTGGTCGGCTGTGAGTTCGAGGCCGGCAGAACCCAGTTGCGGTAGACTTTGACTCCGTCCATCTTCTCATAAGAGAAGAACTTACCACGATAAGCCGGCGGCACGATTCCATCCGGATAGTTCGGAATCGCCGTCATAACCGACACGTCGTGCCCGTGCTCAACAAAGTAACGGGCAAACTCGTATAAACGCCGAACCGCCCCTTTTTCAGGCGGAAAATGCTGAGTAAGGATAAGGATTTTCATACTACCTCGGCCGCAGTCTACCTAATTTTCATAATGCAGGCAAGAGATTTCTCTGATACATTGTTTTTTTTACCTGTGAGAACGCTAAACGCTTGACCTTGAAAGTCACAATTAATAAATTGGCTTCACTTTTGAAGGACGTTTTTGGAAATTAAATTGTATAACGGATGAGTGATATTAAACCAACAGAGAGGCTTTTAGTCATGCGTAAACTTACTGTCATCCTTCTCGCTCTCGCCGCCGCTTCTTTCCTGCTGGCCGGTACGGTATTTTCCGGTGAAACAGCCAAAAAGGCCAAACATGAATATGTTGGCGCCAAGAAGTGCAAAACCTGTCATAAGGATAAGCACGCCGCCTGGAGTGAAACCGGGCATGCCAAGGCTTTTTCTCTTCTCTCCGAAGAAGAGCAGAAGAAACCGGAGTGTGTCAAGTGTCATTCCACCGGCACCAAAGCGGACGGCACCCTCATTGAAAACGTAGAGTGTGAAGCCTGTCATGGTCCCGGTTCCGATTACAAATCGCCCAAGATCATGAGCAAGAAAAAATGGAAAGCCGATCCGGAAACCCACAAGAAAATGGCTCTGGAAGCCGGTCTGGTAATGCCGACCGAAGAGGTCTGTGTTAAATGTCACACCAAGGAAGGCAACGCCAACTTCAAGGAGTTCAAGTTCGCCGAACGCAAGGATAAGGTCCATCCGGTAAAGGCCAAAGAAGGCAAATAATATCCGTCGGATATACAGATATAAAAGCGGCTCAGCAGAGCCGCTTTTTTTTGGGGAAAGCTAATCGCCCAGTAGAAAAGTACGCACTGAGACCCAGCGCCCGCCAGGTAATGGTGTCATCAAATCTATGGCATCCGCCTGCCAGGACTCGACCGGAGGAAGATTATCGACTATCTGCTCTTTGACCGGCAACAGGCGATGTTGCGATATTTCACGGGCGATCGTGACATGGGGGTGATAGTTCTTGTATGGAATCGGGTGACCAAGACTTGAGTAAAGCCGATAAAACAACTCCGAAAGCTGGTCATGCTTCTCGAGATTCCAGTAGATTTTCGGAATGCCGGGATAAAAATCTCCGATAGAGTTGAGATGAAGATCCATCGGTCGGTAATCTTTGGTTTCGTTACGAATAATCGAAGCCACCATCTCCAGGGGCTTATCGGTTTCGAACGGATGCACCAGCGTGACATGCGGACTGATCAGATTGTAAAGAGGATCGAAGCGAGCCCGTAAGGGAGTTACAAACTGCGCCAGACGATCCGGCAACAGAACAACCACCGCGTAAATGTTGTTGTTTTCATTTTCAGGTTTGTCTAAAAGGTAACACCATTCCATGGTCTGTCCGTGCTATTGGTAAAAAATTATCTCGATCCTGCGGTTTTTGGCGCGACCGCCGGCAGTTTCATTCGATGCTACAAAATTGGTTTCACCCCGACCGAAAACTTTGATCCGATCACGAGCCACCCCGTTGGCCACAAGATAATCACGCACCCGGTTGGCCCGCTTAAGTGACAGTTCGCGATTATCAATGGCCGTGCCGATATTGTCGGTATAGCCGTTGATTTCAAGCCTGACCGCAGGCACAAAATTAAGCAGGACGGCCAGTTTCTTGATTCGTTCCTTATTCTGAGGGTCGATTTCAAACGAACCCGGAACATATCTGATATTCAACACCATCGGTTCAGCCAGCATCGAAAGATCGATACAACCGTTGGGGTCCACCTCGACACCTACCAGGGTATGCGGACAGTCATCGAGTCCGTCCGGCACTCCGTCACCATCGGAATCGGTCGGACAACCGGTATCATCGACAGCCGCGCCGACCGGGTTGTTGGGACATTGATCCCGATAGTCAGGGATACCGTCAAAGTCGGAGTCGATCGGGCAGCCGTGGATATCCACCTTACCGCGGGCGCGGAACTCGGTTCCCGGGCAATCATCGACCTCGTCACGCACTCCGTCACCGTCGGAGTCCCGGGCACATCCGAAACGATCAACCTCTGTTCCTTTCGGTGTTCCCTCGCAACGGTCGCTTTCGTCAGGAACACCGTCACCGTCGCTGTCGGCGGTTTCATGTACCGATACCGCCGGCATATCAGCCGGGGTCGCCGACCAGTTTTCTTCTGATACCCACGATGTCGGAGCGGGACTGAATGAATATCCTACCGAGAACATGAAAGTTCCGAGTTTGCGGCCGCGTGAAGTATTGACATCGTCTGAAAACTCCGCCCCAAGCCCGGTAAGATAATCGCCGCGCAACCGCCAGTTGAGCGACCAGTGTTCGGAGACAGCATATTGCGCGGACACCTGCGCACTGACGAACAATTCCGATGCGGCAAAGTCAACTGTCTGGTTATTGACGCCGGGCACCTGAAGTTTTCCGCCGTTCAACGGATCCAGCACGCGCCAGACCATCAGCCCGCCGCCCAGCCCGGCCGAGAAACGCCAGTTGTAATCCTTCACCCAGAGCCTGCGGTCGGCAACAACGCCCAGCCGGGTAGATGCAAAACGGACGCTGGTATTTTCACCGCCATCCCCCAGCGATAGAATAACATTGTTCAGGGTGTCGTCGTTCTGAACATGCCGGGACAAATCAAAATGCAACCGCCACTGATCGGTCAGGCGGTATTGAAACTCCGCGCCGAAACTTTTCTGAAACGGAAAATGTCGTGAATTGTCACCGGTCAGTTTCGAAAGACCGCCGTAAAGCCCGACCGTATACTCATACTGACCGGCCAGACCGGATGAAGCAAGCATCAGACAGGCAACTATTATCAAAGTGTAACGCATTTTCATCCCCTTTGATACCTCCGGCGGCTGTTCGGTTACCAGCCGAATCAGTAACGACTCTCTATCTCCACGCCGCTGAAATAATGTTGCAGGATGGCGCCATACGACCACCCCTCGCGAGCCAGTCCGATGGCGCCGCATTGACACATTCCGACTCCATGTCCGTAGCCACGTCCCTTGAACGTGATATTCTCCACCTGACCATAGGCATTACGATCTATTACGACATCGAACCTGTCCGAGGGCAGGATCAAGTCAGGATTCGAAGTTCTCCCCACCACCCAGCGTATGCGGTCTTTCTTGAAACGGTAGTTACCCGCTTCGGTGACAATGGTCATGTTCATCACCCGCCCGCCGGGAGATAGTTCGTCAAGCAAAACATCGGTGATCCGGCTGATAACCATATCTCGCCCCCGGTCGCTCGACAGATACTGCTCGATACGACCGCGCAGTTGCCGCTCGGTGAACACTTCCCGCCATCGGTAGTACTTGGACCAGGAGCAGGCGCCGGAGTCGGCCACCGCTTTGAGGTAGGGCGTTTCCTTGCGATCCCAGACCGATTCGATATCGTCGGTCATCCCGCCGCAGGTCGAATGGTAGTAAGCGTTTATCAGGTTATCTTCATACAATATCACCTGTCCGGCGGTGGCGTCGATAGCGCGGTTGACCAGTCTGTTCTCAACCGTTATTCCTTCATATATCTGATCCATGATGCTCGACTTCATATCATACTGTTCGGATGGATACTGCTGAAGATGAGCCAGCGCGTAAGTTCGGGCCGCCACCGCCTGGGCCTTGACCGCTTCGATCTCGGAATCATCACGCCTGCCGATTTCTGGAGGCACCACTCCCCGGAGGTAATCTTCCATGTAAACGACATTTATCAGTTGCACTACCTGCCGGTCAGGCAGGAGTTTGAACAAGCCGCGGTATCGTTTCCCGGCCATCTGAAGCCGGTTGCCGGAGCCGCGTGGAATTATGTTGATTTCATCGAGGTCCTCAGCCAGCGACTGCTGACGGGTGTTCTCGATCCCCAGACCCCGGCCGCGACGAAACACCGTCACCGGGCGGTTCGAATAAAAAATCGTCTGTTCCCCGTCTCTGAGACATTCGATGGTAAACTGACGATCGGCTCCGACAATAACCCGTGTCTGGCTCTCGTCAAGAAGAACCCGCACGAACGGTATTCGCATATACGACGCGCCGGTTTCATCCTGCATCAATGGCACGGTGGCGCAACTGAAGGCAAGTATAAGCACCAGCAAACCAGTCCCGATACGCGCCGTCAACCGTATAATCTTTCCTATGCTCATCCTATCCGCCATTTCACACTCCCT
>JAJRTA010000159.1 GCA_024278515.1 Candidatus Zixiibacteriota bacterium | reverse complement strand
TCCTCGGCCTTGGCACAGGACCATCCGCCGTTGGCATCGACTCTTATCTCTTTGTCTTCAATCTCGCCCAGAGCATCCAGCAGCATCACATCCTGCTCATGCCCCATTTTTACTTTCACTATGGGATAGGGAGACTCGTTGATATCCTTTATCATGTCATTGGTGTCGGCAATAGCGATAGTGACTGAGCTTTTGATGCCGATCGGCGTGCTCAGGGACAGAATCTCCCAGGGGTACCGTCTGGTTTCTCCCGAAATGTAGTTGACCACCATGCCGGACAGCGCGGATCGCGCCGATGGATGAATATCAAGTTCGTCTATTCGGGCGAGAGTGTTGGTATCGATGGTTTCGAGCGTACGCATGAACTCCAGGCCGGAACTGATATCGGCGTACAAAGCATTCAGATCGGGGCCGTATTTCACCGATGGGGCCGCTTCGCCATGATAGCGATTGTTCAGAACTGTTACGAGATTGGTTTTTATGGTGGCATCACCACCGGCGACGGCGAATTTTTTCTTAAGTGGAATACTGACTTTGAAGAAATCGAGATTCATCAGAGTATCCTCCTTGCCATGTTGTAATCACGGTCGAGGTCCGCCCGGTAGTCAGGAGTGCCGGGAATCAGACCGTTGATCCTCACTCCCCCGCCGCCCCGGGAGCTGTGCAGGAGGCGATAACGCCCGATAGCCAGCCCGACGTGGCGGTCGAAAAACAACAAATCCCCGGTCTTTATACTATCTCGTTCCACTTTCTTTCCTGCTTCAATCTGCCGGCAGGTATCTCTCGGGAAGCCGATTCCGAATCCGGCCAGCAATGTTTGCACCAGTCCCGAACAGTCGAACCCCAGCGGGCTGACTCCCCCCCAGAGGTAGGGTACGCCGAGAAACCGGCGAGCTTCAGCCAGTAATCGAGAGCCGGTCAGGTTTGGTTTCCTGTTCCTATTAATCGGCCTGATATGAGCACTCTTAACGTACCGGCGGTCACCGTTGGGCAGGATGATTCGGGCCAGGTTATGCCGTACCCGTGAAATTCGCACCAATGTACCGTATAAGAGCAGATAAGGAGCTGCCTGTCTGCCGTCAGCATCCAGACAGGCCGCGCCCGCGGCACGACTTATGACGGCGTTGGTCTGCGCGGGCCAGTCAATAAACTCCGACTTCGCCACCGGAGTCAGGAATCGTTCGTCAACCCATCCGGTGTAACGATCGAACTGACAAACCCGGGCAAATCCTTTCCGGCGAGTCGTAATTTTGACCGGCTGACCGAAAAAAAGCTGGTTGATCCGTTCCGAACTGTGGTCCGGCTCAGCCCTGAGGTCCAGAAGGTTGTTCGATACCATGGCGTAATTCATGGTTTTATTGTAGGACCGGCACTGTCTGTTTTCAATTAAAAACGAGGCATAAAAAAAGCCGGACAGAATCCGGCTTTTCTTAAACTATAAAAGAGCGGATCAGGCGGTGACACCCACGAGGAACTTTTCAAAGCGCGCCAGGGCTTCTTTGATATTCTCGACTGAGTTGGCGTAGGAAAACCTGAGATAACCCTCACCGAACGATCCGAACGCGGTCCCGGACAGGCAGGCAATACCGGCCTCTTCAAGCAAACGAGCGGCCAGATCTTTTGACTTGAAGCCGGTTCCGGTGATGTTCGGGTATACATAAAAGGCTCCCAGGGGTTTGGTGCAACTGACACCATCGATAGCGTTGAGGCCGTCGACAAATACATCACGTCGTTTCTGGAACTCCGCCACCATCTTTTTTACATCGTCCTGCGGCCCGGTGAGCGCTTCGATCAGCGCCTTTTGAGCAAAGGGAGCGGTGCAGGAAAAGTTGTTGATGGCCAGTTTGGTCTGAACTTCGGCCAGAGATGCCGGCATCACACCATAACCCAGCCGCCAGCCGGTCATCGAATAAGTTTTGGACATGCCGTCAATAGCCACCGTTCGTTTCATAGCGCCGGGTATAGAACAGATGGACTGAAACTCCTGTTCGTACACGATGCGCGAATAAATCTCATCGGTAAGTATCCAGAGATCATGCTCCTCGGCCAGCGCGTATATCGCTTCCAGGTCTTCCATAGTGAGAATACCACCGGTCGGATTCTGCGGAGAGTTGATAACCATCGCTTTGGTCTTCGGGGTAACCAATGCTTTGAGATCATCGACGGAAAAGCGGAACCCGCTTTCTTCCTTGAGATGCATCGGGACCGGTGTCCCGCCCGTGTAGTTGATTACCGATTCATAGATCGGGTAACCGGGATTCGGGTAGATAACCTCATCCCCTTTGTTGACAATAGCGAAGAGAATGTTGAAAATGAGCGGCTTGGCCCCAGGCATGATAACGACATTCTCGACATCCACTTTTGCGCCGCGCGTTTCCGAAAAATATTCGGCAACGGTTTTGCGAGCATCGGGCAATCCTGCTGACGGACAGTAATGGGTCAGTCCTTCGTCGATAGCCTTCTTCCCCGCTTCGCAAATGTTTTTGGGAGTGTCAAAATCCGGTTCACCGATTTCGAGGTGAATCACAGATTTCCCCTGCGCCTCAAGAGCCTTAGCCCGGGCCAGGACTTCAAAAGCGCTTTCTGTCCCCAGGCGGTTTATTCTATCGGCAAACTGCATGTTTGTACTCTCTATTCTTAAAGTCCAAGTATCTCTTTTGCTTTGACCACGATATGTTCAGCCGCGAGGCCGAATTCCCTGACAAGCTGCCACGGTTTGCCTGATTCGCCAAACCGGTCATTGACACCGATCATACCGAACGGGATGTTTCTGCTGTCAACAGGACATTCGTTGCAAATAGCAGCCGCGACCAGATTGCCCAGCCCGCCCACCTGGTGTTCCTCGGCGGTCAGGATGGCGCCTGTCTCGGCGACAGCGCGTTTGATGGCGTTTTTGTCAAGCGGCTTGACCGTATGCATATTTATGACCCGGGTTTCAATCCCGAAATCGGTTTTAAGAATCCAGGCGGCCCGCATTGCTTCCGGAGTCTCCGGCCCGCAGGATATGATTGTAAGTTTCTCGTTTTCATTTTTGTACTCGGAAGCAAGGCAACAGTCGAATGCTTCCACCATGCTGTCGGCTTCCTTGCGGAACCTGAATATATTGGCCTCACCGAATTTGAACGGCGTGTTTTCATCGGTGACGATTGGTGTTGCCTCACGGGCGAACCTCAGATACTTCGGGCCGACAACATCGAACAACAGAGCACGAGTCATTTTGAATGTTTCCACCGCGTCGCAGGGAACCGCGACACGCATATTCGGAAGTCCGGTCATCTGGAACAGCGATTCCAGCTCCTGGTGCGTGGCTCCGTCGGGACCGACCGATACTCCGCCATGCGCGCCCACAATCAGCACGTTGTAGTCGCCATAACAGACGGATACACGCAACTGATCGAGATTGCGAGCCGAGGAGAAGACACCGTATGTGCCGAATACGGGCAGTTTGCCTTCCTTGGCCAGGCCGACGGCAACCGTCGTGCAGTTCTGTTCGGCGACACCCATGGAAAGGAAACGATCATTGCGTTCCGGGTTCTTGTCATTGAACATAGAAATAGTGATCGAGCCTGATATATCGGCGCCGATACAGACCACGCGTTCATCGTCGCCAAACTTCTCAAGCGCGCGACCGAACC
The DNA here is from genome assembly GCA_024278515.1 of Candidatus Zixiibacteriota bacterium. GTDB lineage: Bacteria > Zixibacteria > MSB-5A5 > GN15 > FEB-12 > JAJRTA01. Next base: position 29,115 of record JAJRTA010000159.1, on the reverse strand, counting down.
CTTTGCGGGTAGGGTCCATCTTTACCTGCATCTTGTCGTGAGCGTTCCACCAGAAATCACGAGAGAACTTCGGCATCTTTTCGGCGAGTTCAGCCTCGATCTTTTTCTCATATTCCTGACCGTAGCCAAGCCATTCGTCGGCATTGAATACCTCGGTCAATCCGAGTTCAGTCAGGCTCTTGTCCAGTTCTTCCCGGTTCGGTGGTTTGCCGTGCCAGCCAACGACATTTTCCATAAAGGACACACCCTTGCCCTTGATCGTAGTGCAGATCAGCGCAACCGGTTTGCCGGAATCATTTTTGTTGCGGGCATAGTCAAGGCTCTTGACGATCTCTTCCATGTTGTGACCATCGACTTCAAGGACATGCCAGCCAAAGGCGCGGTATTTATCCGTGATCGGATCGATATCCATCACATCCTCGGTGCGACCGTCGATCTGCAGATGATTACGGTCAAGGATCATCACCAGGTTGTCCAGTTTGTAATGAGCGGCCGACATGGCGGCTTCCCACATGGAGCCTTCCTGGTGCTCACCATCGGAAGAGATAACAAAAGTGCGATAGTCCTTCTTATTCAGCCGGGCGGCCAGCGCGATCCCCACACCGACAGAGAACCCCTGCCCCAGAGACCCGGATGAAATCTCTACACCGGCCAGGTCCTTGCGATGCGGGTGCCCCTGCAATCCGGATCCGAGCATCCGCAGTGTCATCATATCCCGTTCCGGGAAATAGCCGGAGACAGCCAAAGCAGTATACAAAGCCGGGGCTTTGTGACCGGCTGACCAGATGATCCGGTCGCGATCTTCCCACTCCGGGTTCTCCGGATCATGGCGCGCTATTTTCAGGTAAAGAGCGCAGGCGATATCCATTATTCCGAGCGTGCCACCGGAATGACCTGATTTTGCTGAACATAGTCCGAGCAGGTTCAGACCGCGCATGTAGTTGGCTTTTTCCACCAACTGCTCAACTGTGTATTCTCCGATTTTTGTCATAGTTTTCGAATCCGCTATCGTCATGACAGAGTCCTCGTAGTTTGTGAAACCTGTAACTTTCAACTGAGGGCAAATGTAGCAGTTTAATGATAGTTGTCAACCGTTTCCGGTCGAATCAGGGACAATCTTTTTAAGGTAGTTTACCAGTTTCTTTTTTAGAGAACCAATACTGTCCTGGTTTATTATTACAGCATCAGCTCGCCGCTTGAGAACCGACAGGGGAAGCTGTCGCGCCATTCTGTTAAGAGCATCCTCGCGGGACATCCCTCGTCTGAGCAGGCGTTGCAGGCGGATCTGCTTCGAGGCATGGATTACTATTATCCGGTCCATTTCGTTCTCAATAGAACTGCCTATCAGCAGGGCCGCGTCAATTACTATCAGGCGGTGTCTGCGGTTAAGTTTTTTCATCCGGGTTCGTATCTCACGGGCGATGTATGGATGAATCAGACGATCCAATTTCCGGCTCGAGGCTTCATCGGTAAAAGCCAGTTGCGCCAGTTTTTTACGGCGAAGCCGGCCGGATGTTGTGACTATAGACGAGCCGAATGTTTTTACCAGATCGTTACGCAACGCCGGATAGATATCCAGCACATCACGAGCTACCCGGTCGGCGTCGATTACCACAGCACCGAGAGTTTTCAGGATTGTAGCAGCTGAAGTTTTCCCCGCACCGATAAGTCCGGTTAATCCGATATACATACAAGTAATAAAAGTTTGTAGTATGGCAAAGGCAAGATTCGTTGGGCATTCTTCATAAAAAAATGAATCAACGAAGGTTTATTGCAGTGGTAATCGGCGTGCTTCCCTTTTCTCTGTTGTGGTGGATTTTGTGGATTTCCATTAATGAATCCATATAACTTGCCTGTTGTTGTAAGGAATGGACGCGGATTAAGTCCGGCAAGACAACGTTTCATAACCTGTAACGATCTCAGCAGTATTCTCATTACCCTGTTATTCCCGGCCTGACCCGGAATCGATGTACATTTGTTTTCTGGATGCTGAATCAAGTTCAGCATGACGCGATATAGAACCGGATCCCGGATCAGGTTCGACAGGACACTCTGTCGGTGATAGCAGAAGCCCGGGAGGGTATCCGGGCAATATAACTTGTTATTATAGTTCAGCCGCCTGAAGGTGAGACGTATTCTTCAAAGGAAGCATCACAAGCTTCTTTTTCTACAGAGTCGGGATTGTCACCGGGATACATTTGAAAAGTCTCACCCTGCTCTGAAAAGACCTGCTTGAAAAATTTGCAGTTCACACAGCTTTCGATTTTCTCTGCAAACAGTCCCTGAAGTTTCCCCTCACAAAGTGTTCCGGCGACCGCCCAGCAGACACGTCCCCCGAACCTGCCGCCGTTAATACCGGTAAACTCATTTTCGTTGGCAGCAGAGCAGGGTATTTGTCCCTCAGTTTTCGCATCATCAGGTCCCCGTCCACACTTTTTGACCTCCCAGCAATTTTTCAATTTATCAGACAACCATGCGCTCCATAACACTAACATTTATTCATTTACTTTGATTGTCGGTAATGGACTAAAATGTCTTTAGTTCCGTAACGGTAACTGTGACGGTAAACAAATAATTACTTCGCGTCGAGCCAGGTCTCTCCTGCCCCCATATCTACTACGATCGGCACATCCAGCTTGATGGCCTTTTCCATTTTGGTACGGACCAGTTCTTTGAGATCATCAAGCTCATCTTTGTGGGCATCGAATACCAGTTCGTCGTGCACCTGCAGAACCATTTTTGAATTCATACCATCCATCTTCCGATAGATATTAAGCATAGCTGTTTTGATCATGTCGGCGGCCGTTCCCTGAATCGGAGTATTGATAGCGGTGCGTTCGGCGAACTGACGGACATTGAAATTCCTGCTGTTGATTTCAGGCAGATAGCGGCGACGGTTGAGCAGGGTTGTCACATAGCCGTCGGTGCGAGCCTTCTCTTTGGTCGTCTCCATGTATTCCCTGATCCCCGGATAACGCTCAAAATATGTATCGATAAACTGTCGTGCGCCGGTGAGATCCAGCTCGGTCTGCTGAGCCAGGCCGAACGCGGAGACACCGTAAATGACGGCGAAATTGGCAGTCTTGGCGGCGCGACGCTGTTCCGGGGTGACATCATTAATATCAACACCGTACACCTCCGCAGCAGTACGGGCATGGATGTCTTCGGCTGACTTGAAAGCTCTGATAAGACCTTCATCCTGTGTATAGTGGGCCAGAATACGAAGCTCGATCTGAGAATAGTCGGCTACGAGCAGAATATGATCCTTGTCCCGCGGAATAAAAGCCCTTCGTATTTCCCGACCTTCCTCCGTGCGTACGGGGATATTCTGCAGATTCGGATCGGTCGAAGACAGCCGCCCGGTGGCGGTCACGGCCTGGTTGAAAGAAGTGTGCACGCGTCCGGTGGTCGGATTGATCAGTTTGGGAAGAGCGTCAACATAAGTGTTTTTTAGTTTCGTAAGCTGGCGAAAATTCAGTATGAGTTTCGGAAATGGGTGCATCAGGGCCAGTTCCTCAAGCACTCTTTGATCAGTGGAATATGCGGTTTTCCTGGCCGTTTTTCCCCTGGTCGGGAGCCCCAGTTTGTCAAACAGCACGTGTGAGAGCTGTTGAGTGGAATTGATGTTGAACTCCCCTCCCGCGTAACTATGAATCTCTTCACGTAGTTTCTCGAGTTTCTTTTCCATCTGGTCGGACAGCTTTTCGAGGAAAATATCATCAACCAGAATACCGGCCTCTTCCATCGAAACCAGTACGTTGATCAGAGGAACTTCGAGATTGTAATAAAGGTGATGCATTTGCAGGCGGTCAAGCTCGGGGGCCAGCACACCACGCAAACGGTAGGTGTAATCGGCATCCTCGGCGGCATACCAGGCGGCTTCGGATACTTTGACGGTATCGAAAGTGGTTTGTTTTCTGCCGCTCCCGATCAGGTCGGTAATCGGTTGCATCTTGTGGTCGAAGTGTTTCATGGCCAGATAATCGAGTGAGTGCTCACGACCTGACGGATTCAACAAGTAGGAAGCCAGCAGGGTATCAAATGAGACCGGGTTGATATCTACGTCATAACGATGCAGGACCTCAATGTCGTATTTGAGGTTTTGACCGAATTTCTGAACTTTGGGATTCTCCAGAAGCTTTTTGATAAGAGCGAGACTTTCATCAAACGGCAGATTTTTCTCTATCTCACTGGTGTGAGCAAGGGGAATGTAATAAGCAAGCCCGGCCCGGGCGCAAAGCGAAACTCCAACGAGTTCTGCTTCAAGAGCATTCAGAGATGTCGTTTCAGTATCGACAGCCAGTTCTTTGGCTTTCGAAAGTTCGGAGATCAAAGTTTCCAGTTCCTCAAGCGATCGAACTGTCATGTATTCCACTTTCAACCTGGAAACAGATTTCTCGGGGACGACTTCCTCGGCGCCATTCTTAGTTAGTTGTTTCAGCAGGCCGGAAAACTCCATTTCAAGAAAAAGTTCGCGACACGCTTCATGGTTGACATCGTGATACCTGATCTTGTCAATATCGAACTCGACAGGGACATCAGTGTCGATAGTTACGAGCTTTTTGGATAAAAGCGCTGATTCTCTGCCGGCGGCGACCTTTTCGCGAACCCCCCTGGCCTTGATTTCGTTATATTTTTCCAGGATCGTTTCCAGCGAACCGAATTGTTCCAGCAGTTTGTCGGCTGTTTTCGGGCCGATACCCGGAATGCCGGGGATATTGTCGGACGAATCGCCCATCAGGGCCAGTTTGTCGATCACCTGCTCCGGGTAGACACCGAATTTCGCTTTGACTTCCTCACGCCCCAGCTTGTCCGGCGGCTCGGAGCCGCGGCGCGGGTAGTAAATGCGAACATGGTTATCGACTAATTGAAAATAATCCTTGTCGCCGGTTACACACCAGACATCAAAACCGTCGGCAGCCGCCCTGCGCGCAAAAGTGCCGATCAGATCATCTGCTTCGTAGCCGGGCAATTCGAATGAGGTGATGTTAAGAGCTTCTACCGCCTGCCTGATGCGGGGAATCTGCTCGGCCAGATCATCAGGCATTTTGGCCCGGGTAGATTTGTATTCATCATACATTTTATGCCGAAAAGTCGGCTCGGAAGTATCGAACACAACCGCGAGGTAATCAGGATTTTCTTCGCGGATCAGTTTGAGAATCGAGTTGATAAGTCCGAAAGTCGCCGATGTGTTTTCCCCTTTCGAGTTGATCAGCGGGTTGCGTATGAAGGCGAAATAGGCACGGTAAAAGATAGCCGAACCGTCGATCAGATAGACGCTGCCCTTGGATTTACTCATCTGTACAACCCGTTTTCTTTTATGTACTTGAGCGCCTTGACCGGTATCATCTCTTTAAGTCTCAGATCGGAACGGTCACTGCGCAACAGCTTACGAATCTTAGTCGATGAAATATCGCGCATCTCAATCTCGATCATCCTGATACGGTCTGACGGCAGGTCGCGCAGGATATTCTCCGAATCATGCGGTGGACGGTAACCGACCAGGACACATACTTCTTTCATAATCCGATCCGGGTCGCGCCAGAACCTGAGATCTTTCACATTGTCCTCGCCGATTATAAACGACCAGACGGCATTCGGGTATCGCTTTTTTACCGTTTTAATGCTGTCGATAGTGTAACCGGTCAGGGATTGTGATTTCTCGATATCGCTGACCACGAGCTTTTCATTCTCCTGAGTGCTCAATTCCAGCATGGCCATCCGGTGTTCAAATGAGGCTGAACATCGGTTCTTGAACGGATGATTGTATGAAGGTACCAGCAGAACTCCATCGAGGCTGATACGGGCCGCCACCTGAACAGCCAGGTTGATATGTCCGCAGTGTACGGGGTCGAATGTCCCGCCTAAGATTCCCCAGTTTCCGCCGTCATCAGGAGTCATCGCTCTCAGCCTTAGGCCCGGTTTGGGTCTTTTCGGCGATCTTTCGGAGATACTTGTCGACCTTGCCGTTCAGTTTATGGTCCGGATAGGTTTGTTTGAATTCGGCCAGTATTTCCGAAGCCTTCGCATAGTCACCCTTGTCGTAAGCAACTTCTCCCTGCATGAAGGCGGCTTTGATCTCGTTCTCTCGAGCTTTGGCGACTTTCTCATGCTCCGGGAAGACTATCTGGAAATCATGGAACCCTTTACGGGCCTCCGCATATCTCTTGCGCTTGTAATCCATCCAGGCATATTCGAAACTGGCCAGAGGAGCAAACTCAGTGTCGGTAAAATCATCGATGACTTTCTGAAAATATATCTGCGCCGACTCCCACGCTCTGATGCGGCTGTAAACGATTCCGGCGTCGTAATACTTGTGAGCCAGACGGGTTCGAGCCGCCAACAAGTATTTCCGGGCGTCAGGAACAACCTCCGACTCCGGAAAATCTATAATAAAATCTTCAAACTGACGAATAGCTGTTGCCAGCTCCGACTGATCCAACCCGTAATGTCCGGGCGTGGATTCAAAGAAACTGACCGCACGCATGAAAACCGCCTGCTCGAAATAGACACTTGACGGGTAGTTCAACACGAGTCGATTGAACTCGACCTGAGCCACTTCGTATTCCTTGTTGCCGAAATATGACAGTGCGAGATAATACTGCGCGGAATCCACGATGTCATCACCGGGGTAGTTATAGACACAGGTCTGGAAAATCTCGATAGCGCGAATATACTTATGCCCTTCATATTTCTTCATCCCCTCTTCAAACAGCTCCTGAGCGGTCATGGTTGACAGGGCTCGCGGTCCGGCGCAGTTCAGCACCATGACAATAACCGTGGACAAAAGTATTACCAGCAGGATCGGGTGACGAAAACGTTGTGTCAAACCGTGTAGGTCTCCTTGAGCATACGGTAGTTTTCCATAACTTTTTTCAGATACCGCTGAGGCATTTCCAGATTTAGTCGCATCAGCCCGCGCAAACGTGTCTCTCCCATGTTATATGCCACAATCCCTTTTTCGACGTCGCCGAACTTGAGAATCTGCTCAAACAGATGAAGCGTCCCTAACTTGATATTGGTCTCAGGCTCGAACAATGATTCGGTCCCGTCATAATCTACCCCTGAACGACGAGCCACATCTTCGCCCACATACGGCACCATCTGCATCAATCCCCTGGCCCCTTTGTGCGAAACCTGTCCCTTTCGGAAAGATGACTCGGTCAGGATTACGGCCAGTATGAACATCGGGTCGTAGCGGTAACGCTTGCTCTCTTCTATGATTACGTCAGTTAGTTGACCTACTTCTTCATCCGTAAAGCCGATCTGAAAATCTTCGATAGCCTTGAAAATCTGAAGTCTTTCCTCGAGCTCATCGATTCGCTTTTGCTGGAAAGCGAGTTGACGCTCAAGATCGAACTTGTCTTTTATCAGAAATATCAACAGTCCGGACTGGATCAGATATATAAGAACAGCAAGAAAACTGACCCACTTGGACAGGAATATCCCGACTTTCTCAACCTGAATCATGTCTCCGTCCTCAATTATCAATCAGCGTACCGTACAAATCATAACCCTCTGTCGATTCAATCCTGACCAGGCAGATCTGACCGACCGTGAGCGGATGACCGGTAATAAACAGTTGCTGGTCCACTTCGGGGCAGTCGCCTCGGGTGCGAGCCTCCGCCGGACCGTCCTCTGTAACGGCATCTATGATAACCTCATGAGTGCTTCCTATCAAAGCAGAATTTTTACTAAAGGCAATCTCCTGCTGCAGGTTCATCAGTTCATCGAGACGGCGGTTTTTTTCCACCTCTGAAATCTGCCCGGGCATTTTGGCCGCCGGTGATCCTTCCTCGGGCGAATAGACAAACCCGGCCACACGGTCCAGCTCGGCCTCTTCGACAAATCTGAGCAATTCCTCGAACTGTTTTTCCGTTTCTCCCGGAAATCCGACGATAAAAGTAGAACGGATAACAGTATCCGAAGATGCCGCCCTGATTTTGTCGATCAGAAGTTCGATCTGTTCGCGTGTGGTCGAGCGGGCCATGGCGGCCAGCATTTCGGAATTAATATGCTGAAGAGGCAGGTCGAAATATTCAAGGGTTTTGTTTGGGCTGACCATGTACTCTATCAATTCATCAGTCACCTGGGCCGGATGCAGATACATCGGGCGTATCCAGGCGAGCTGTTCGATCCTGTCCAGATGAGACAGCAGGGTGATTATATCCGAAGGTGGTTTCAGATCGACTCCGTAGAGAGTGGCCTCCTGAGAGACCAGAACCAGCTCTTTCTTGCCGTGAACGGAGAGGTGTCGGGCTTCGGCCAGCAGGTCGTCGATCGTACGGCTGCGAAAACCGCCTCGAATACGAGGGATGACACAATAGGAACATCGACGGTTACAGCCATCGGAGATTTTGAGATAGGCATACGGATAGTTGTCGGTTACAGCACGCTGACCGGCAAGGTAGCTCAAATTGCGTGATTCGGTTTTGACCGTGCGATCCATCCTGGCCGCGCTCTTCACTGCCCTTGATATGGCCTCCAGTTCGCCCAGCCCGAAAGCGCCGTCTATTTCCGGCATTCCGGACAGCATCTCGTCACCGTAATGCTGGGCCATACAACCGGCCAGATACAGCCGCTTGAGCCGACCGGTCTCTTTTAACCGTGATAGTTTCAGAATTTCGTCAATGGTTTCTTCGCGGGCAGGGAGAATAAAACAGCAACTGTTGACGAGAATTGTCTCGGCCTCTTCAGGCTCGGTGGTAAGAGTGTGACCGTCCCTGATCAGGCGTTCCACGATATAGTCGGCATCAACATCATTTTTGGGGCAACCCAGCCGGTGGATATAGATTTTCATCTTAATTTAATCTCAGAATCTCGACGGAATCAGGGAAATTGGGGCTGAAATCGGATTCGTTACAAAGAGAGTCAAGCTCCTGGCTGAGCAGTATGATCAGGTTGAGTTCGTCGTTGATATCGTAGTATTCAAGTCGTGAGATCAAGCGGTCAACAGGGTCGATCATAACAGTCATTGAGTCGGGAAGTTCTCCCTCTGTTTTTTTACGGAGCGTGAGGTGGAATCGTTCCGGGTCGTCTGTCTTTGCGGTCGTATACAGGTCATCGAGGCGGGTTATGAATGTGATTTCGCTTTCCATGTCAGAATAGTACGGTTCCACCACAACCTGATTGTTTTCCTCGGAGTAGCTATGAAGATACTCACCGTCGAAGAGATAGGTGTCGGTTCCGATTGTCACACGGTAACGGCCGTCGGAAGCCAGACAGGCATAGCCATAAGTGGAATCGACCAGATCGAAAATATCCGAATAGATCACATTGAGAAACTCAAGGCGGACGCATTGGGCGGTTGCCAGCCGGTCCTTTATTTGCTCAAACGGTTCTTTTTCGGCCGTGGCTGTGACGCACAGGCTGATGATTGCTAACAGACAAAGGATCAGGGGTTTCGTTTTCATGTAATTTATACGTCGTGGTATTGGTTCAGTTCTGCCTTGATCCGAGACCGGCCGAGGCTTGATTCTGAGTAAACAACGCATCCAGGAAAGCTTTATCAACAAGCACGTCGCGCGCCTTGCTGCCGTCGAACGGCGAGACGATACCGGCCTGCTCCAGCTTGTCGATCAGACGCGCGGCCCGCTGGTAGCCGATACCGAGTCGTCGCTGAAGCAAAGACACCGAGCCCTGTTTGTGGCGAACGACTACTTCACAGGCTTCACGGAACAGCGGATCGCCGAAATCAATCTCGGACTCGGTCGGCTCTCCGGTTGCCTGAGACATACTTTCGAGAGTGAAGGGTTCAAGTCCCTGATCCCTGATAAACTTCACGATGGCATCCGATTCCTCGCTGGATAAATAGGCGCCGTGAATACGAATCGGCTCCGGCTGTCCGGTGTGTAAGAACAGCATATCGCCGCGCCCCAGCAGTTTTTCGGCGCCGTTCTGATCGATAATCGTACGCGAGTCGACTTTCGATGATACCTGAAACGCTATTCTGGCCGGGAAGTTGGCTTTGATCAGTCCGGTGATGACATCGACCGAAGGACGCTGGGTGGCCAGAATAAGATGTATCCCGACCGCTCGCGACATCTGGGCGAGACGGGTGATCAGGAGTTCTGTTTTGCCGGAGGTGCCGGACATCATCATATCGGCCAGTTCGTCCACGAATATGACAATATAGGGCAGGCGCTGTTCTTCATCTTTCTGCTTACGATTGTATTCCTGTATATTGCGCACAGAGGCTTCGGCCAGTTTACGGTACCGTTTTTCCATTTCATTGACCGCATCGGCCAGCACTTTTTCAGCTCGTTTTGATTTGGTCACGACCGGCCGGCCCAGATGCGGGATACCTTTGTAAACAGACAGTTCGAGCATCTTGGGGTCGATCATTACAAACCGCACCTGGTGCGGGTGCAAACGATATAACAGCGAAGTTATCAGCACATTCATGCAGACCGATTTGCCGGCCCCGGTCGCTCCGGCAATAAGCAGGTGCGGCATTTTAGTGAGATCGGCCACGAACGGTTTACCGGCTGTAGTTTTGCCCAGCGCTACCGGCAGGATATTGTCATCGGAGTTGAAAGCCTGTGTTGAAAGAATATCGCGAAGATAAACCATCTGCGGAGCCCGGTTAGGTATCTCAACGCCGACCGCCGCTTTACCTGGAATGGGAGCTATAATGCGAATTCGCTGGGCTTTCAAAGCAAGCGCGAGATCATCCGAAAGGTTCACGATCTGGTTGACTTTTACACCGGCCGCCGGTTTGAACTCGTAGCGGGTAATTACCGGACCGGGGAAACGGTCAATCTCTCCCTGGATTCTGACGCCAAAGGTCTCGAGTGTCTCCCGTAACATGCGGGCGGTCATTTCCAGTTCTTCGTTGTTGACCGCAGCGCCGGTGTGCGGGTTGATATTCAACAGATCGAGCGGAGGATAGGTGTATTCCACCGAGTTGAGTTGTACCTGTCTGGGCGGCCTGGCCTTTGCTTCGCGTTGTCTGTTTGCAGGCGGTGTCTCTTCACCGGCGGGAGAGACGTCCGGGGCTGATACGGACGGGACAACCCGGGCAGGTAGTTCGGTTTCAGTTGTGTATGATTCGACCGGCTCCTCTGTTTCTTCGTCATCTTCTTCTCGATCGTCAGTACTTTCCCCACGGGAGAAAAGATCGGCCAGCCAGTCAAAACTGAGAAATACCGCCAGCGGCTTTCTGATAATAACGTAAACCTTTTTCACCATGCGACTGCCCGGCAAAGACAGACGAACGGCCAGCAAGGGAGTAATCGAAGTGTAGAGAACAAGCAGAATCAACGCGATACCGCCGATCATGACATAGGAACCAAGCGGCCCGACCAGACGCACGAAAAGTTCGGTCAGCTTCTCCCCCAGATAGCCGCCCACTGCTCCATCCCTGATTACCAATGTACGCTCGGTAACAATGTGGATATTGTAAATCATCGATCCCAGAAGCGAGATAACGAACAGGAGGAAACTGTTCAACTCCAATCGTTCGGCGACTTTTGTGGTGAGCATCCGAAGCGATACGAATATCAGACCGAGCGGAAGAAAAAAGGACAGCCATCCGATCAGCGTGGTGGTGACATAGGCCAGATAAGCGCCCATCATCCCCCCCTGATTGTGAAACTCAAGCTCGAATGGATTGAGATGGCGGTCGACCTCACCGGTTATTCTCTGGTCGTCTATTCGGGCGTGTGAAACCAGGGAGATGGTCAGAAGCACCGCCAGAAGCAAAAGCAGAACACCGAATGCGTGCTTTTTACGGTCAGCGGATTTCTTTTTTGTCTTTCTCTTCTTTCGTGCCATGGCTGTATGGCAAAGTCGTCTGTAAGACCCTTTTGAGCAATAATAAAAACGGCAGAGAAAAAGATCTCTGCCGTTCGTGGTCAATGATCGGACCGTTATTTTTTCACGGCGGCTTTCAGATGTTTTCCAGCACGAAATACGGGAACTTTAGTGGCCGGAATGTTGATCGTGGCTCCGGTTTGCGGATTACGGCCGGTGCGGGCTTTACGCTTGGATACGGTGAAAGTCCCGAATCCGGCGAAACTGACTTTCTGCCCTTTCTTGAGCTGGTTGGTTACACCGGTCATAAACGCCTGCAGAGCCTCACTGGCCTGGCGCTTGTTGATCCCTGACTGCGACGCCATTAAGGCGATCATTTCATCTTTCGTCATTTCTCTACCCCTCCATGGGTCGGTAAAGGTTCATTGGTTATTTACATTATACGATACCAGAAAACGGAGCCTGTTGATTTCTGTCAATATAAAAAAACAGCGAAAATACCGTTTTAAAGGCGTTTTTTAAGGTTTTTTCGTCTATCGATAGGCTTGCAGACCGCTGGTGAAGCTATCGTGTCCATTATCGATCTTGATTTCCGGCATCTCGGTCACGAACAGTTTGAAGCCAAAGCCCCGATTCGGCCCGATCGGCACCCAATAAAGCGACCCGCTCCAGCAGTGCAGTTTCTTAACTATGTTGACCCGACTGCTGATGGTTTTACTTTCGAGGAAATCGTAACGCTGGGTGTAAGTAACTCTGGTGGTGGCGGTTAGGTTGAAATTGAAGGAGATGTTGACAAAAAATGAGCTGGTTTTCTTCCATGTTGCGCCACGTCCGGACTCACCATAACTGTAATCAAGCCGGCAATCCCAACTTCCTCTTGAAGTCGAACCGGTGCTGGTACCAGCCCCAAACTGTGAAGCGGAATCCGCACCCATCGGGATTGCTTTGGATTCATCGAACAGCGGGAATATCCCTTTAAGGCTGGTGCTGGTACGGATGTTGAAACTCTGTCGATAAGGCGACCAGAGGTGCGCCTCGTCGTCATCCTGGTTGTCCGGGTCATAGAAAGAATGCGTCATATCGCCGGTCAGGGTCAATTTGGGTATCCCGCTAAACTGAAATCTGGTCGTAAGCAAACTCAGGGGTCTGTTATCCGCTTCAAAGTTGTAGCTGAATCCGGAGCTCAGATTGAGACCGAAGTCGTGTTCGCTCTCCCCCGATTTGGTCCTGGCCTGAAAATCCTGAACAAGGTTGAAACCGACAGACGAGGCTTTGGTGCTCGACACACCGCCTGCGTAGGCACGGACCTCCGGGTGACGATCTACCTCCGGGCGATAGGTATAGCTTACGGTTGGAGTGATAACATGTCTGAGGCCGAGTAATGGTCCGATATTTGGATAAATAGTGCCATACAGCTTGGTCGAAGCGGAAACACCGGCGTTCCAGGTATAAGTACGATAGGAACCAGGTTCGACACCCGCCGCTTCCGATTGATCGGTCCGGTAGATTTGCACCCAGGTTTCGCTGTATCCGACACTCGGCACTATGTTTATGTAAGGTCCCAGTTTTATCCGCGGCAATGTAAGTGACGGCCGGTGCGAGATCGAAGTATACTTCTTGCGGCTCCGCTTCGCATACTTGATCACCGGACTACCCACCGTATCGGCAGGCGGAATCAGAGTCACCGAATCGGTCTTACGGCTCGAAAAATTGATCATACTGGGCTGATAGCGGAAAGCGAAACTGTGGTACCATTTCTGGCGGAGCTTACCGTCAGCGTCACGGCTTCCGTTACCAAAGATAAAAATCGTCGGCAGTGACAGTGTGGCGTTTGGCAGGTTATCGGTGCGCGTTTCATAATCAAGGTTCTCGGTATGAGAAAAGGTAGCGCTGGCCGAAATACCGTTCTCCCATCGCCTGGAAATCGTGGCCTGAGATTTGAGTGAACGATTCAATATTTCATCGAGGTTTGGCGAGAAATCACTATAATATGTGTTATCCGACTGGTATTCGCCGTAAGCTTTAAGTTGCAGAGAAGGGGTTATGTTGTGGTTGTATGATCCCTTGATTGCGTAGCGGTCACGACGGCTCTCGGTAGCGGAAGAACTGCTGAACAGGTTCTCGCGAGTAAACGATCCGGAGATGTAAGTGTTTTCGATCACGTACCGTTTGGCGAAACGCATCCGCGTGTTGAAGGTCCAGGTATTGCGGTTGTCATAGATATCGAACGACCCCAGCCAGTCCCAGTATTCCGACGCGGCCCAGAAATACCCGAGGTCACGCACATATCGCACCCCACGTTCGAAATTACCGAAGCTGAACGGCAAAAATCCTGAGTGACGGCCCCGTTTCAGAGGAAACACATAGTACGGTATGGTCAGAAGCGGAACCCGTCCAAGATAGAACTCAACCGGCCGCGCGATCAGCTTGTCACCTTCGATCAGCTTCAAGTCCTTAGAGTGAAAATGAAAATGTGGCTCATCAAGGTCACAAGTAGTGTAATTGCCGTTTTCAATATAGAATATGTTTTCCTGCTCCCGGAACAGTTTTTCGCCGTAATAGAATCCTTTGTCGTAGGACGATTTCGATTTGACGATCCTACCTTTTTTCGTAATCAGTGAATATTCAAGATAGTTGCCGACCATCACCTGATCACCGTCTTTAAGTTCAACCGGGATGTCATTAGGCTGGAGAGTTATTTCCTGCTCAGGCGGGGTCAGGCTGTCATTTCCAACCGGTCGGGTTAATGCCGAGAAGGCTTCGATAATACTCGCCCTGGTGTCGAACTCCACTCTCTGCGCCGCTAACGATACCGGACCGGAGGTTACATGGCTGCCCTCGTGCAGAGTGATCATCGAGTCTGAAAGGTCGTAAATAATATATTGTGCGTCGTAATCGACCGTATCGGCGCTCAGGACTACCACGGAATCACCCGGCGCAAGACGTCCGTTTACATACGAACCGATAGCTCCGCCGGTGACTTCCACCGCCAGCAAAGTCTCATTGTTGACCCGGAATCGTATAGTATCGCCGGAAACGGAGTTTTCATTGAACTCCTGTCCTCCCCGGGATGAAGGGTAATACCAGGAGTACGCCTGTTCGGTACAGATGATCTGGTTGAGCAGTCCGTTGTTGAACTTCATTACGATCCGGGCACCCGATAAAATAGATTTATCTTCATACAAGCCGCCGGTATCGACCGGTTGTGTAAACTCACCGTGAGCGGAATCCTGTACGACAATCTCACGTATGAGATCATTCTCGTAGCGGATAGTAATCTCTCCCCCGGAAAGTTTTGAACCGCCTCGTTGTGCTGTCGGACTTTCACGAAGCGCCAGACTGTCGGCCTCGCCGAAGAACTGCGCGAAACCGGAGTTGGATGAAAACTCATTGGACGATATGACCACATCGCCGGCCGCCGTAGCCTTCGATGAATCGCCGAGGTAGATAATGGAGTCGGCCAGCACCTCGATCATGCTGCTGCTGTCCGGATATTTCAGGTAAAGCAGCGGTCGCTGGTTCATAAAGAAATCACCGGCTCGACGGTCGTACACCGCGTACGGTCCGACCGCATAGACCGAATCCTTGAAAGACCACAGCTCTACACGTTCGCCGTAGGCAATTGCCAGTGAATCTATCAGGTTATAGTAAACCGAGTCGGCCAGAAGACTGTACGCGGAGTCGACGACACGAACATTTCCGTTGAGCCTGATGTATTCATCCTGCGACCAGACCGCCGAGTCGCAATAGATTTTCCCGCTCTCTGTTTCAAAAACGACGTTACCGGTGATGTAAGAAAGATACTTGCCATCCTTCATGAGCACTTCAAGCTCGTCCATGTCGGTAAGCGTGATTTCGGGCTAATCATTATCGGCGGCTACAATCGCTGCCGTTGCCAGCATCAGGCAAATGAACAACCGGGCAGTCATTTGTTATTTTCCATCAGAGCTTTTATGAACCGCTCGTATTCGGACAGCAATTCCATATCAGCGCCACCCATTTGCGCAAGCGTGCGGCTGCCGCCCCCCTTGATACCGAACTTTTCCGAGAGTGTCTTGACAATCAGACGGGCATCATACTCCGAAGATCCGGACACAGCGGCCACCAGACGCGAATCCTGACCAAGAAGCGCGACACCGCAGATTTTTTCGGCGACAAGCGGAGCCAGTTGCATAAGCAGTTTCGGATCGGGCAGATCAGTAACAGCACAGACCAGCTTCCCGGCTTTACCGATTACCGGCTCGGCCAGTTGCCCGGCGCGAAGAGGCAGCAGTTCTTTATAGACGGCCGAGAGTTCATGTTTGAGCTTCTTTTGTTCGGCGGTCAGAGAATCAACCTTGTCCGGCAGGTCGGAAATATGACAGGTCAGTTTTTTGGAAAGCCTGGCGGTGACATCGAAACGGGCGCGGTAGTCTGCTATCGCCAGCTCACCAACGAGAAACTTGATCAGCATATGTCCGCGGAGTTTCTCCACACCGATCAGTTTGATCAGCCCAAGCTCCGATGTGTTGCGGCAGTGCGTTCCGCCGCAGGCTGAATACTCCAGCCCGCCGATATTTATCACACGAATTTTCCCCGACCGTTTAGGCGGCTTTCTCAGGGGTATTTTAGCGATATCGTCACCTGCGGCAAAGATTATCTCCACCGGAAGAGACTCACGGATGATTTCGTTGGCCCGATCCTCCACCCGGACAATTTCATCGGCGGGAAGAAAACGCCCTTCCAGTTCGACGGCGCCGTATTCTTCACCCAGATGAACCGAGACGGTCAGCAACTCGAAACTGCTCCAGGTAATATGACTGAGAATATGCTGCGCGGTGTGCAGTCGGCAGTGACGTTGCCTGCGATGCTTGTCGATACGGCCGCGCACCTGGTCACCGATTTTACCTGCCGGTTTTTCGGAGTAATGTACAACTGAGCCGTCATCGTCCTCGCGCACGTCGATGATCGCGATATCGTTCAGCGTTCCAGTGTCAAACTGCTGCCCGCCCGATGTGGGATAAAACGCCGAGCGGTCGAGTGTAGTAAGATATTTACCGTCCTTTTGATCAACATTGACGATTGTACCTTCAAACTCAAGAAGGCTGCTGTCGTTATAGTATAGCCGGTCGGTCATTTGTTGCTT
Source organism: Candidatus Zixiibacteriota bacterium (assembly GCA_024278515.1). Lineage (GTDB taxonomy): Bacteria > Zixibacteria > MSB-5A5 > GN15 > FEB-12 > JAJRTA01. The sequence goes on along the minus strand of JAJRTA010000159.1, from coordinate 12,236 downwards.
ACTGACCTTTCATCGTCGACATCTCAACAGAAAAGATTGCTCAACTGTAATACACAGGTAAGCGAATACAGTTCGACATCAGGCTCCATCCGGGCCGACGATCGGATTTGTCAGCGATCCGACATTTTCGACTCGAACTTCGATTTTATCCCCCGGCTTCATAGGAGCAATACCGGCAGGTGTCCCGGTGGAAATCAGATCGCCCGGATAAAGAGTCATTATAGATGAGATATAACTCACCAGGAACGGGATGTCGAAAATCATCAACGAAGTGCGTCCGGACTGCATCACCTCACCGTTAAGTATGCCCTCAACCAGAAGGTCATGATAGTCGATCCCGGTGACAATCCACGGTCCGACCGGGCAAAATGTATCAAATCCTTTGGCCCGGCTCCACTGACCGTCTTTTTTCTGAATATCGCGCGCGGTGACATCGTTGACACAGGTCAGGCCGAAGATATACTCATCAGCTTTTTCACGCGGGATGTTTTTGGCTGTTCTTCCGATAACCACGCCCAGTTCGGCTTCATAGTCGACTCTTTCCGCCTGAGCGGTATGAACGATCGCCTCGCCCGGCCCGATTATCGACGATGATGGTTTCAGAAAAATCAGCGGTTGCTCGGGAGCGTTGTCAGCCGACTGCGACGCTTTTACATGAGCATGATAGTTGAGACCTATGCAGACAATCTTCGAAGGTGTAACCGGAGCGGCCATATTTATTTCATCAATAGTGAAGGTCTCGTTGCCCGAAACCGGATTATCCCATGGCGCGGCGTTGAGCGGTGTAACACGATCTTTGTCCAGTTTGCCGAAAACATGCCGGTTGGTTTCAGGGTTGGTGAAGCGGATAAAGCGTTCTGTCATTGTTTCCTCACTGCAATCATTTTTACCGCACTATTGTAGCCCGGAATCATCGGTAAATCAACAAGATGTTGGCTTGAAGGAAGCCTGAGTTTTTTCAGAAATGAGTTTAACTATACTTTTTTAAGTTTCCATCGCCCTCGCCTGAACCAGTAAGCAAGGACAATGGCTTTGAGAGCGGAAGTAATGGTCAGGGTCCACCAGACACCGTTGATGCCCCAGTCAAGATCGAAGCAGAGATAGTAGGCCAGCGGGACTCTTATGGCCGATCCCGGAATCATTACCACCATCGGCGGTACGGTATCCCCGGCGCCGCCGAAGGCGCCTTCAAGAACGATTTCAAAGGCCATCGCTGTCTGAGACAGGCCCAGGATGATCAAATAGTCAACAGCGATTTTGTGCACATTTGGATCCTGTGTGAAAATGCCTGCTATCGGCCCCGGCAAAAAGATGAACAGGAGTGATATAATGAAGGTTATTCCAACCGCCGAACCGGTGGCTCCCCAGGCGCAACGAGCCGCACGCTCCGGCTGATTTGCCCCCAGATTCTGACCAACCATAGTCGAAGCCGCGACCGAAAAGCCAAAGCAGGTGAGATACGAAAACGACTCCATCCGGTTGCCGATCCCCATAGCCGCCGCCGCGGTTTCACCGAACTGATGTACGATTTTGATCAGGAACCAGTAAACGAAAATGAAAATGAACTGCTGGGTGCTTTGCGGGAGACCTATACGGGCTATCTTTAACATAGGTTTAAGTTTCGCTCGTTCGGAAAACAGACCGGCTACGCTGTATCCCATGCCTCCCCGAAGCATTTTTATGAATATCGTAGTACTCCCGACTCCCATCGCAATAGCCGAGGCCAGGCTGGCTCCGGCCACACCCAGAGCCGGAACCGGGCCCCATCCGAAAATCAAAAGCGGATCAAGCGCCATGTTCAAAAGGACAACCATGATGCTGACTTTGGTCGGTGTGCGAGTATCGCCGGACGCTCGAAAGACGGAGTTAACAGTCTCGGTCATAAAAAAGAACAGCGAGGTCACAAAAAATATGCGCAAATAGGGAACGGCATGGCGCATGGTGTTCTCGCCGGTATCCATAAAGCCGAGCATCTCCGGAGTAAGGAAATATCCGACTACTGAGAAAATCAGCGCCATCCCCGCGGCCATAGCGATTCCGCTCCTGATGAAATACACAACATTATGCAACTCCTTCGCACCCACATAACGGGCGACAACAGCAGTCACACCGACACTGATCAAGCTCATCGACGCGAAAATAGTCCAGATAACGACCATAGAAGACGTAATTGCATCCTGCGCCGTCGGTCCCAGCTTGCCTACCCAGAAGTAATCCGTGCTGGCCAGAGCGAACTCCATCAGCATAGCCAGCACAACCGGCAAAGCCAGCGAAAAAACGGTCCTGGTAATCGGACCGCTCGTTATGTTGTCGGAGTTTGTCTTCATAATACCGGCCGTTCGCCGCAAACTCATCAATTGCGCGTTCACGAACGGGGTAAGCTACTAAAGCAGGTTGACTGCTACAAGGGAAATTGTGGGCGGGTCAGCGATTCGAATCCGGTTGAAGCGGATGTTTCAATTCAGTTTACAAACCAAGTAGTTCCAACAGGTATTTTGGATTGAGCGGTTCGCCGGTGCCGCGCTCGACCAGTTCCCACCATGGATAACGGCTGCCGAAACGCATGTAGTTCTGAACAAGGAACGAAAAAGACTCCGGTTGCCCTGCCAGACCACCGTAATGTTCTTCAAGATAAGCAATGGTCTGAGCGGCAATCAAGTCACCGTAAAGAGCGGCCTGTAATTCGACCGGATGATATAAAAAAGCGCTTATGTGTCGCCAGTATTGCAGATCATCATGGCGCGGGATCATCAACATCTCTTCCAGAATATCCCAGTAGAGTTTATCGAGATCCCGGTCGGAGTTCGTGTAAATCTCGTGCTCAAACTTCAGGTGGGCCAGCAGGATGCGCAGTTGCACGATCCCGGCGCGACGTTCGTCGGTCAAAAAACGACCCGCTGTAACCGGCGGCACGTGCGCATATTGAACCAGCCAGAGAGAATCAGAACACAGAGACGCAAAGAGACTGCTGATCCCCTCCCGCCAGACAGGATGCAGATTGTTTACAAAGAGCGGCCGGTCTTGTGCGATATTCAAATAGTGTACGGCCTGACCTGCCTGCCCCATCAGTCTCGAGGACCAGCGGTGTCCCTCAGCATACATACCGCAAATACGAACATCGTAAGGCGGCTTGACCGGGATGCTCTGAACTCCGGGCTTAAGCGTGATGTCATATTCGTCATGCCAGTAGAGCGGCATTCCACCCAGCGATAGTCCCAGCGAATCGAACGTACGGTATACGAATATCCGTTGTGAATCTGCGGTAAGATATCGGTCAAGTTCCAGTTCCGTTTCAGACACCAGCAACAACCCGAGATCCCACACTTCCGGTTGACTGCCGCCAAGTTCCGAACGTAACTGTTCGAGAATCGTCTGGTACGCCGGACGACTGGCTTTATCAAGTTGCTCCAGGAGCGTTGTGTATTCCGAAACATTCATATTGAGAGCGGCGGCGGCCAGCGCGAAGAAACTGTTGTATCCTTCTCGGCGGGCCTGCTGATTTCGTAATCGCACCAGTTGGGGAGTGAGCTGGGGGAAAACATTTTGTTCGGCGAAAAACAAAGCTTCCGTTTCTCGTCCGGCGCGATCCCTGCGGTGGTTCCGCTCTCCCGCTTTCAAAAAGAAATTGTAATTCAACTCACGATCAAACGTTTTAACTCGGGGACCACCCGAACGATCAGGTTCACGGAGCGACAGTATTTCGGGATGACTCTCGACACGACCAATCAGTAATCTGGAGAAAAGGATTTGCCCGCGTCGTATATCTTCATCTTTGGTAAGAAGGTTTCTTCCTCTTTTCAGTATTTGAAAAGCAGGGTCAGTGAAAATCAACTCGTTGTACAAATCTTCAAAATAAGAAAGGGAGTCATCCGTTCCGTTGGTCAGATATTTCCACCGTTCTTCAGCCAGACGATAGTCCAGCCATTCCAGTCGATATTCAAGCGAATCGAGCGCCGCCAGGACCCTGTCTTCAGTGACCTGTTCCTCTTTACAAGACGACAGAACGAAAGCAATACAGAATATTATGACCTGGATAAGGAACGAACGCCGCATCATCAGTCTTCCTTTTTAGTCTCAGCAAAATGAGCTAACGCCATAAAATAGCCCTCAGCGCCAAACCCGACAATATGGCCGCGACAAACCGGAGCAATAACTGATTTGTGACGGAAATCCTCGCGACTGTATATGTTGGACAAATGCACTTCTATCGCCTCGATGTCGATCCCGACAATGGCGTCCCGTATAGCGATACTATAATGTGTAAACGCACCGGGATTGATTATTAGTCCGTGCGACTGCCCGGCTTCTTTGTGGAGGAAATCTATAATTGCGCCTTCGGAGTTGGACTGGAAAAACTCAACCTGAAGTTTCAGATCTTCGGCACACTGTATCAACCGGTCATTGATATCATCAAGGCTGTCTGTTCCGTAAACTTCAGGTTCGCGCTTACCGAGCAGATTGAGATTCGGTCCGTTGACAATCAATATCCTACGCATCCCTGCCTCCGAGGCGGTTGTAAACATTCAGGGTTCGCTTTATTGTTTCACGAACCATTCTTCCTGAAACCTGATCAGCAATTAAAGGTAATCCCGGACGATCCAGCAAGACAAATCTCAGGCGAAGTCCCGCGCGTTTTTTGTCAAGCGTCATGCACGAAATGATTTCCTCAACATTCATATTCACCATAGGTAGTTTCGGCAGAAAACTCTCTATAATGAAGCGGAATCGCTCAAGACGGGATTCGCAAGCCGGTTTGATTCGGCAGCTCAAATCCACTGCCGCCCACAATCCAAGCAGTACCGCTTCACCATGCAACAGACGACCGAAGCCTGCAGCCTTCTCGACAGCATGGCCGACGGTGTGGCCGAGGTTCAGGTGCATCCGGATGTTTTGTTCACGTTCGTCACGTGTGACGATATCTGCCTTGCAGGCAACGGAATGTCGGACCAACTTCCTCAGTGTCGCCTGGTTATGACCGTCGCTTCGGAGCCATTTTTCCACCATCGAGAGCATGGGATCGCCGGTCAGGCCGGCGTATTTGACCACCTCACCAATTCCGGCGATCAGTTCGCGTTCGGGCAGAGTATTGGTCCACCAGGTGTCGACAAAGACGAACTCAGGATGCCAGAATGCACCGATCAGGTTCTTGCCTGCAATGTGATTGATTCCCGTTTTTCCTCCTATGGCGGCATCTACCATACCAAGAAGAGTTGTCGGCACCACACCCCAACGAATCCCACGCAATGTCGTAGCCGCGGCATATCCGACCAGATCGGAAGTCACCCCGCCGCCGACAGCGAGAATAAAATCATCACGGCTGATTTTCTGAGTAAGGAGAAATGTGTAAATCTTATTTAATTCGCGGAGTGATTTTGTTTTTTCGCCGGTGGGAAGAACCAGCTCGATAAGTTTGCGACCGCGAACTGTCAGGTCATTGTGCAGTCTCTTATGATGCAGGGCATAGAACTGCGCGTCATAAAAGACAAACAGACGCTTGCTGGTTAGATGCTTTTCCAGTAAACGTCTGAGTTGTCCGGTATCGTGCGATGTAACCACAACCGGGTAGCTGCCGCTTGAGACCTTAACCGGGATTGACGACATTTCGTTTCCGTAACTTAGTAATGATTTGCTCTACACATGTCGCGACCGATTTGTCGGCGGTCGAGATGCGCAGGTCGGCCATCTCGTATGATTTACGTCGTTGCTCAAAAAGTTCGCGGATTTTGCGCAAACGCGCCAGGCGAATTGTCTCGTTATCTTTCGGCTTGACCTCAAGCAGAGGGCGATCATTCTTCTGCTTAAGCCGACGGTACAATTCCCTCACCGGACAGCTCAGATAGACAACAACAGTATCTTTGTCGATCAGCTTTCTGTTTTCACGCCGAATAAAAGCGCCGCCGCCCAGGGCTATCAGCTTGCGGCCGCCACGACCGCTGAGGATTCGCTTCAATGTTTCATGCTCAAGTCTGCGAAAATAAGTTTCACCCTCACAGTCTATCAGGTCTGCTATCGTCCGTCCGGTTTGCTTCTCAATCATGGCGTCGGTGTCAAAGAACTCAGCCTTTAGTCGCATAGCCAGTTTCGGACCTATGGTTGATTTGCCGGACCCTGAAAACCCTGTCAGCACGATATTTGAAAATGAAGAGGAGTTCATGTCGGTCCATATTCAATTCGCTTCAGGTTGATCGATCTCCGAACACTTCCTGATAGATCGGGTCGAACGGGATTTTATGGCCGGTCCAGATGTAGAAAGACTGCAAAGCCTGCCCGACCAGCATCGCGGAGCCGTCGAATACCGGCACCGAAGCATTACGCGCTTCGGCGATAACGGAATTGTCCGCATTGTAATTGAGATCGTAGTACAGTCGTACATTCGCCCAATCGAACCATGAAGGGAGAGGCGATTCAGCCGGCTGGTTCCATCCGCCCAGCGGCGTGCAGTTCACGACAATATCCCACAGGTCGCCGTTGGGACGTTTGCTGCTGCCGACCTGTCGGGTACTGACGGTCAACTGCGGGAGAATACGTAACAGACTCTGTTTGCAACTTTTGAGTCGAGCGCCGTCACGCGCCATCAGGGTACATGAACCGATCTCGTAGTCGGTATAAAGAGCGTACACCACAGCGCGAGCGCCGCCTCCTGAACCGAGGATCAAAGCCGAGCCGTTTTTTAGTTTTTCGGCCAATGGAAGCAAAGGCTGTGAAAAACCGTAGCAATCGGTGTTAAAACCGCAACACTGTTCCGGACCGATATGAATCGAATTGACCGCCCGCAAAGCCTCGGCCACCGGGTCAAGATCGTCAAGAAGCTCTATCACATTATACTTATACGGAATAGTGACCGACAACCCCTGAACCCCGCTTTTAAGAACATGCCTGAATTCCTGATCGAAGTTGTCCGGTGACAGATCGAAGTGCTCGAACGTACCATCTATTCCGAGCGTCCTGAATACTGCGCGAAAGATCGCCCCGGACCGGGAATATCCGACATTGTGGCCGACAAGGCCAAATCGATACGGTTCGGTCATTGCGTAACCTGATCCACCAGTTTATAAAAATCGGGACAGCTCACCGAAACCGAGGAATCATCGTCAATAGATGAAGGCCCGTGCAGAAACAGCCCGGCGATCGAAAAAGCCATAGCTATGCGATGATCGCCGAAACTTTCGAAGTCGGCTCCATTGAGGTCCTTACCACCCTCGATAGCCAGACCGTCTTCCAACAGACCGACCTTGATCCCGAGTTTTTTAAGATTCTCACTTATCGCCATAAGACGGTCCGACTCTTTGACACGCAACTCCTGAGCGTCCCGGATAATAGTGGTCCCGGTTGCAAAAGCCGCCATCACCGCAACCATGGGTATCTCATCGATCAGGCCTACAGTCGTATCACCGGAGATCTTTCTCGGTTTCAGTTTACCGCCGGTTACTTTAAGATCACCTCGAACTTCACCAGAAATTGTCGCGCGGTTATCAATATCGACTTTGCACCCGACCGCTTTCAAATGGTCAAGCATAGCGGTACGGGTCGGATTCAGGCCGACATCAGTTATTGTAACAGTCTGACCGGAGATGGCCGCGGCCCCCATGAAAAAAACAGCCGTGGAGAAATCACCCGGAATATCGATCTCTCCCCCGTTAATCACGGCGTCTGCTTTCAGCCGAATCTCTCGTCGGTATGGTTCCGGGCGCACCATGCGACGTTTGCGCGGGTCATTCGGATCCTCCACCGCCACAGCTTTGATATCGCGGACTTCGAGTCCTTTACCGATTTCCTGTAACATAAGTTCGGTGTGATTCCGGGTAATAATAGTCTCACGAATAGTGACATCGCACGATGAAGCCAGCCCGGCCAGCAGCAGAGATGATTTCACCTGAGCGGAAGCGACCGGCATAAGATATTCCAGTGAGGTCAGTTTTCTTCCGCGTACTTTCAGGGGAAGTGTTCCTCCTTCAGCGGCGAAGATTTCCGCGCCCATTTCAGTGAGAGGGTCGATTATCCGTTTCATTGGCCGCCTGCTGAGAGACTCGTCCCCGATCAGTGTTCCTCCTGCGGTTGAGCCGGCCAGCAGTCCGGTCAGCAGTCGAACAGTCGTTCCGGAGTTACCGCAGTCGATAACCGTGTCTTCGGAAGATTGAAAAGTCGCCGGAGGGTGCAGAATCATACCGTCATTGTTCCGTTCGATTCTGACCCCGATGGTTTCAGCCGCGGCCAGAGATCGTTGACAGTCAGCGCCGCTGGGGAAGTTCTTTACTATCAAAGGAGCTTTCGACAGAATCGAAAACAAGGCCGCCCGATGGGCAATGGACTTATCCCCCGGTAGCCGGACAGTCCCCCCCAGTTTGCGAACCGGTTTGATAATTCGTCTCATGGACTGGTCCTGCCGAGCACCGCCCCGATAGCCTTTATCTCTTTCATCAACTGATCGAATTTTTCCGGTAACAGCGACTGCGGACCATCCGAGAAAGCGTTGGCCGGGTCGTGATGAACTTCTATCATCAAACCATCAGCACCGGAGGCGATAGCCGCGCGCGATAACGGAATCACTTTGTGAGCCTTGCCGGTGCCATGACTGGGATCGACGATTATCGGCAAGTGACTGGTTCGCTTGACATAGGGCACCGCCGAGAGGTCGAGAGTGTTGCGAGTGTGATCGGCGAAAGTTCGCACGCCGCGCTCACAGAGGATAACGTTGTGGTTGCCTTCACTCATGATATATTCTGCGGCCATTAGAAACTCTTCGAGCGTAGCCGACATACCCCGCTTCAGCATGACCGGCCTGGGTTGTCGGCCTGCTTTTTTGAGCAGAGAAAAGTTCTGCATATTACGAGCGCCGATCTGGACGATATCAGCATAATCCGAGACTAATTTGAGCGCTTCCGTATCAATGGCCTCGGTAATAATCGCCATACCGAATTTTTCCCGAACCTCGGCCAGAATCTTGAGTCCTTCCTCTTCAAGACCCTGAAAACTGTAGGGGGAGGTACGCGGTTTGTAGGCGCCGCCCCGGAATATCTGAGCGCCCGCGGCGGCTACTTTCTCGCCGATGATCATGCACTGTTTACGTGTTTCGACCGCGCAGGGACCGGCCATTGTCACCAGAGCTTCCCCCCCGATCTTTATGCCGTTGACATCGATAACTGTATCTTCGGGATAAAACTCTCGACTGACCAGCTTGTAAGGCTTGGTAACATGGATAATCTCTTTGACGCCGAGTTGCGCCTCGATATGATCGGCGTCGATCTGCGCTTTATTGCCGGTAACACCGATAGCGGTACGAATCGCTCCCGGCATGGGATGCGCCTTAAGCCCGGCCTTTTCAATTTCCCGACATACTTTGTCCACCATCTCCCGGGTGGCGCCAAGTTCCATTACTATTAACATTCATAACTCCCGATACGAGATTGCGGCGTCGTATAGAATGCCGCCATAAAATACAAATCAATTATATAAGAACTAATCAGGTTGTTACAATTCCGTTTCGGCTTCACATCTCCTCCGGAGCTTCAATACCCAGAAGATACAGCCCTTCGTGCAGTACTGTTTGAACCGACTTCACCAAAGCCATCCGGCTGGCCGAAAGGTTGACATCATCAGAGATTATTTTGTCGCTTCTGCCATCAGAGGTCTTGCGCTGGTAAACCTTGTTGAAAGCCGCCGCCAGCCTGAGCAGGTAAGAAGCGATCAGGTGCGGATCGTAGGTGCGGGCCGTGTCCTCAACGATGGCCGGGAAATCGGCCAGCAGCTCGATAACGCGCTGCTCTTCAGCACCGGCTAAAAGCGCAGGATCGATCTCTGCCGTTATTTCGCCTGAATACTTGCGCAACAGCGAACAAAGGCGGGCGTGAGTGTACTGCAGATACGGTCCGGTCTCACCCTCGAAGTTCAGTACTTCCTTCCAGACGAAATTAACATCTTTCTGCCGACGTACGGAAAACTGCGAGAAAATCACCGCTCCCACTCCGATCTGGTGAGCGGTTTCATCAATTGACTCAAGGGAAGGGTTCTTCTCGAGAATTTTCTCCTTCGCCAGAGCGACCGCCTTATCGGTGACATCTTCGAGGAAAATAATGTTCCCGGAGCGGGTCGCCATCGCTCCGCCCTCGAATTTGACCCAGCCGAAGTCGATATGTTTGACTCGCCCGGTCATCCGTTCGGAAGGCACCAGCCCTTCGGCCTCTTCGAGCATGGCTATGACTTTGAAAGCCTGCTTGAAATGGTCGGCCTGCGCCGAGCCGACGACATAGAGCGATTCATGGAACCGATAGGTTTCCCAGCGGTAGACCAGGCCGGCCAGATCGCGGGTAGCGTACAAAGTGGCGCCGTCCCCCTTACGAAGAAGACAAGGGGGTAGATTAGGATCGTCCAGCGGAACCACCAGAGCGCCTTCGGACAATCTGGTCAGTCCGGCTTTTTCTAGCCGTTCGATAACAGCATCCATCTTGTCGTTCAGGAAAGATTCACCGGTAATTATGTCAAACTCCACTCCGAGCATTCTGTGAATGCGGTCAAACTCGGCCAGCGAGATCGATTTGAACGTTTCCCATAGCCTGACCGCCTCAGGGTCGCCATCCTCAAGTTGCTTGAACGCCGCTCTTGCCTGATCGTCAAGCGAGGGATTTTTTTTGGCTTCATCGTGAAAGCGTACGTAAAGGTCGAGCAGTTTTTTCACCGCGTTGGAGTTCAGGTCGACATTCTCCCCCCACTTGCGGTAGGCGACAATCATCTTGCCGAACTGAGTACCCCAGTCGCCAAGGTAGTTGATGCCGATCGTGTCGAAACCAAGTTTCCTGAACACACGACGGAGAGAGTTGCCGATGATCGTCGATCGCAGATGGCCTACTCCGTACGGCTTGGCGATATTGGCCGAACAGTACTCGATCAGGTACTTACGGTTCCGCCCCAGGTCGGAGTCACCATAATGTGATCCCTGAGAGAGTACACGATCAAGCGTATCGGATGTCAATTCCACAGGGTTCACCCGGGCATTGATAAAACCGCCTGCCGCCTCGGCTCGGACCAAGTCGGAATCACCCGGCAGTTCATTCATCCTGCCTGCGACCTTAACCGCTATGTCAGGCGGTTTATCCCCGAGCAGCCGGCCATAGCGAAAAACCGGCAGAGCGAATCGTCCCATCGAAGGATCTTTCGGTTGTTCAAGCTGCTGAAGCAGGTATTCCTCGTTGAAAACCTGTTCGTCACCAGAAGCGGCGTACTCTTCGGAATAGGCGGCGCGAAAAGCCTCGGACGCCTTTTTGGCAAACAGAAGTCTGAACCGATCCGAACTCATATCTGAACTCTCTCTCTGGCACAATCAGTTAACAGGTGTCCCAGGTAAGAAGCCAAAATATCCGATTGGCCGGTGAAAGTCAAAACGTATTATTGTCCGGTTGTGATTGATTATGAAAGGGCCCGGCGGACCTGTGAGAGAAAACCTGCGACTCCGGCAACCGCCTCACGACGACTGGCGGCCGATTTGATAATTCGCACCAGTTCCGATCCGATCACCACTCCGTCCGAGTACTGAGCGAGGCGGCGAGCAGAATCGGGCGATGAGACCCCGAATCCGGCCACGAACGGTTTGGTCAGCTGGTGGCGCAGGGACTGAAGGTAGCGGTCGGTTTCGGCATCGAAATGTCGGCCCGCGCCGGTCACCCCGGTGACTGTCACAGCGTAAACCAGGTCGGTCGAGTTTTTGTCGATCAGCCTGATACGGTCAGTCGATGAGGTCGGTGCAACAAGAAAAAGGACCGACATCCCATCAGACTCGACCAGTTCCTTGAATTCTCTTCCCTCCTCGACCGGCAGGTCGGGAATTATAAACCCGTCCGCACCAGATTTAGAGGCATTCCTCACAAACTTTTCGACTCCATAGGCCAACAGCGGGTTGTAGTAACCCATCAGGATAAGCGGCGTGTCTGTTATTGACCGAACCTGCCGGACTGTTTCCAAAATCGCTTTGAGTGTGACTCCATTGTTGAGAGCGGCCTGAGAGGAAAGCTGGATTTCCGGTCCGTCGGCTAATGGGTCCGAAAACGGCATACCGAGCTCTATCATGTCCACGCCGGAGTCATCCGCGGAGCGAACCAGCTCAACGGTTGTTTTCATATCCGGGTAGCCGACGGTAAAGAACGGTACCAGTAGCTTTGAGGAACGGCTGCGAGCGGCTGTTTCGCTGATCCTGCTCACGGAGCTATTCTCCCCCAGTCAGAAATAATCCCAATGTCCTTGTCCCC
>JAJRTA010000008.1 GCA_024278515.1 Candidatus Zixiibacteriota bacterium | reverse complement strand
GGATTATCATGTATGCCTGCAACCGGCATCTGAAATCACCGGGCGGTTATATACTATGGGCAACTATCCTGTTCTGGTTGGCTGTGCATTTTGTCTTTTTCGGTCATGCCCGTTTTCATTTTCCGATCATGCCGATAGTCGCCATATTCGCTTCTTATTATATTGCCCGCATGGCCAGGTCAACCAACCCGGACGCCTTGTTCAATGGCTGACTATCTGTCAGAATATTATGAAGGCTCAGTTTTGCTTGAATTTCCCTGAGAAACTGTCGATACTCAAATAGATGTAGCACTGAACAAACAGAGGCAAATGTCGCAGATGAACTATCTTATAACCGGCGGGGCCGGGTTTATCGGCTCCAATATAGCCGCCCGCCTTGTCGAAATAGGCGAACGGGTGCGTATCCTTGACAACTTCTCGTCCGGCTGTCGCGAAAATATCGCCGGGCTTGGTGATGCCGTGGAAGTAATCGACGGTGATATTCGTGACTACTGGACAGTGGCTCAGGCAGTTGAAGGTATGGACTACGTCCTCCATCAGGCGGCGTTGCCCTCGGTGCCGCGCTCGATCAACAACCCGCTGACCTCGCACACGGTCAATATCGACGGCACCCTTCATGTGCTCGAAGCCTCGCGCCGGGCCAATGTCAAAAAACTGGTCCTGGCTTCGTCTTCATCGATCTACGGTGAGTCCGAAGAGCTTCCCAAGCATGAAAAAATGGAACCAAGCCCGCTTTCCCCGTATGCAATCACCAAACTGACCGGAGAGCACTATCTCAGGGTTTACTGGGAACTGTACAAGTTTCCGACCGTCTCATTGAGATACTTCAACATCTTCGGACCCCGACAGGATCCGAACAGCGAATATGCCGCCGTGATTCCGAAGTTCATCACCGCTTTGCTGAACGGTCAACAACCGACTGTTTTCGGTGATGGTGAGCAATCGCGTGATTTTACCTATATCGATAACTGTGTGCAGGCCAATATCCTCGCCGCTACCAACGAGGAACTGGTCGGCGATCAGTTCAATGTCGCCTGCGGCGGACAGTTTACCCTCAACCAGTTGCTCGACAAACTTCGGGAGATTATCGGTGTCGACACTCCGGCCAATTATGCTCCCGCCCGTCCGGGCGATATCATGCATTCATTCGCGGCAATCGACAAACTCGAACGGCATGGCTATGAAGCAAAGGTCGGCTTCGAGGAAGGCCTGCGTCGCACGGTAGAGTTTTTCAAGTCGCAGGTGACTCGAAAAGTCTCGGTGTAAACTGATCATTTCGATACGAACAGCGAATAGCGCGGGTTCGGTTACGGGCCCGCTTTCTTCCTGCCGTACTCAATCTTCAACTGTTGTTTGGAATGTTAAACGGTATTTCCAACCGATAGAACCATTGCAAGTTTATGGTTGATATCGACAGCCATGGTACATAATCTGGCCCCGTATGTTACACCGAACGGCTCTATGTTTGCTTGTGCTGCTGTTGGCCTCACCGGCAACAGCCCGGGACAGCTCTGCTGTCAACCCGGAACAGTTCGGACTTGCTCATTTGTGCGAGTATCTCGGTCTCAAACCGAGCGACATAAGTTTCCGACCGGACTACACCGCCCCGGACTCCTTCCGCATTCAGATCATCTCCGACCTGATGGAACATCCGCTGGAGATGATCGACTACACTCAAACGGTCAAAAACGCCCATGTCCCCGGACAACCGGAAGTCCTGGCCGGTATCCTGTTTACCGATCTGGCCCGCAAGGGTCAGACCACTCGCGCCCGCGCCTACCGCGGCGAGCCGTCGGAGTTGGCCCGCCAGTATACTCTGCATTACCGCAACGAAGACCTGAACCGTCTGATGACTCGCGCCGCAACTTATCTCGATGTCATTATCCCCGGTTCTCGTCGGATGATGCTCTCGCGCCTGAACGCCGAAGAAAAGAATTTCCTCACCAACGAATTCCGCGAACTGATCGTGGAACATGTCTAGCAGGAATATTTCACGGTCGAGCAGATGGACTCGGTCGAGCAGGTCGAGGACGGTTACGCAAAAAGGTTATCCGAGTTCGCTCACCGGATAGATCCCGATCCGGTGATCTCAGCCGGTGTGGACTGTCTCCGGGAGATGATTCTGGAAGCCGGGAATATCAGACGTCAACTCGACCGGGGAACAAACTCTTCGGATATGCTTGCCACGACCGGCTATCTTCCGGACAATATCGACCGTGAGGCTTTCCTCGGTCTTCAGGACGGTTGGAAAGTCGGCGGGCCGGGCAATGATTACTACGAAGGCGACTATCGTTTCATTATCGATCTCGGCGGCGATGATGTCTACAATCTGAAATACGATCCTGACGACCCGCACGGCGTCATTATCATAGACCTGTCCGGGAACGATTTCTATAGAACCGAAACCGACTACGGTCTGGCTTCCGGTTGTCTTTCAGTCGGGATGCTTCTTGACTTTTCGGGTAATGATCACTACAGCGCTGAGTCTTTCGCTCTCGGTTCCGGCTTTTTCGGGTTCGGTATTCTCTTCGATGCGCAGGGGGATGATCGTTATGACGGCGACACTCATGTCGAAGGGGCCGCCATGTTCGGGCTGGGGCTTTTGATCGATGAATCCGGTCGGGATATCTACAATGCGGCCCTGTATTCTCAGGGGTTCGGCGGAATCGGCGGTATCGGCCTGATCTATGAAAGCGACGGCGCCGACAGCTACTACGCCGGCGGCAAATACAAAGATATCCTGCGTTATGAAGACCACTACCTTTCCCTGTCACAGGGGTTCGGCTACGGTATCCGTCCGTACGCCTCCGGTGGTATAGGCGCTATCGTCGATCTCAGGGGGAATGACTCGTACTACTCGGATATCTTCGCGCAGGCGGCCAGCTACTGGTGGTCGCTTGGGTTCATCTATGACTCATCCGGAAATGACAACTACCAATCGTTCCAGTATGCGCAGGGCGCGGCAACACACATGACACTGGGGATTCTGATCGATGAATACGGCTCCGATGTTTACTTCGGCAAAGGCTTGATGCACGGTTGCGGTCATGACTACTCAGCCGGGATTCTTCTGGACCGTCACGGCGACGACACCTACACCGCCTATGATCTCTCCCAGGGAGCCGGCTCGGCCAACGGGGTCGGCCTGCTGATCGACAGCGATGGGGCCGACCGCTACTTTGTCAAAAACCGGCTGAACACCCAGGGCTACGGCAACCCGCGCCGTGATTTCGGCTCCATCGGTCTGTTCATCGATCTCGGCGGACAGGATCAGTATCTGGGCAACGGGGACAACGATTATTACTGGCGGACCGACTCCAAATGGGGCGGCGGGATGGATGTCGAGCTGTTCCCGCCCGACAGTACGGAGAACGAACAATGACCAGCCGAAATGTGATAGCCATTTTCGGTATGCTGACCATAATGCAGATTATGCCGGTCAACGGAAACGCAACAGATGTTGTAACTAAGAAATTCGATTCGCTGTTCGTTATCGCATCCTCCGGCGGGGTGCGGTTCCGTGACATGGTCGAACCGGCCAAGGATTCACTCGCCGCCATGGGTACCGAGATCGTCCCCCTGCTGATCGACCGGTTCACGACCAGATCGGCCCGCGAACGCTGGACCATCATCCATGTACTGAAACGCATAGGATCGCCGGCCGTACCGTTTTTGGTCCGGGCGTTAAAACGAGTCGACGGCCTTGTCGTACAGCGGGTAGCCTGGGCTTTGGGTGACATAGGCGACTCGGCGGCTGTTGATCCTTTGATTGAAGTTCGTCACCATCCGCGCTGGCAGGTGCGGGAGCAGTCAATCGGCGCTTTGGGGAAAATAGGCGCCGGACGGGCGGCCCCTTTCGTTATCGAAGCGCTTTCCGACAGTGTCGGCCAGGTGCGCAAATCTGCCGCTGTTTCCTGCGGCAAACTGGGAGCCGACAGCAGTATTACTCAACTGGTGCATCTTCTGTCTGATGATTTCTACGGCGCCCGGCTCTCCGCCGTACATTCCCTGCTGAACTTAGACACTACCGCGGTCGTGGTGGTGATTATCGACTCACTCTCGCCCGGTTCTCTCAACGGCGCTTTGTCCTGCCGTATTCTGGGCCGCCTGGGAACACACGAGGCAATCGAATCTCTCCTTGAGCAGGCCGAGTCGCCCGATCCCTTCCGCCGCGCCCATGCCG
>JAJRTA010000158.1 GCA_024278515.1 Candidatus Zixiibacteriota bacterium | reverse complement strand
CAGCGGTATCGACCGGCGGTTCGCCTCGCTTATCAGGTTGGGCCATATCTCGGTTTCAGCTATCACGATTACTCCGGGCCTGATCCTGTCAAGGGTTCTCCGCACAACACGGGGAGCATCAAGAGGGAAATAAGATAGTGTAACTTTTGAACCGATCTGATCAGAAACAATCTTCTGACCGGCCGGGGTCATTGTGGTAACATGAATCGACAACGCCGGAGATTTTTTCAAAAGGTAATCGACCAAATAAGTTACAATTCGACTTTCACCGACAGAAGCAGCATGGATCCAGATATCAGTGGGACCGGCAGAGTCGATCAACCCGAGACGCCCCTGCCAAAGCGGCTCACCCCGACGAGCCAGGCCACGACCTGCAATCGTAAACACCAGCCAGATCAATCCTGACATGATACGGTATAAAATCAACATCACCGCACTCTGCAAATGACCTGTGCCCCGGGGCATGAAAACTGTAATTTACATTCTGTCATCGTTTCGCCTGATTTCCGAAAGGATCAGTTCAGCCGCCCGTTCCGACGCTCCCGCGCCGCCCAAAAGCGACGGTACGTTGTTGAGCTTTTTACGAGTGGAGTCGTAAACCTGTTCGTCGGTAAAAAAACGTTCCAGCTCAGCCATTATTCGAGCCGGAGTGGCTTTGTCCTGGATCAGTTCCGGAACGGTATCATCATCCAGCACCAGATTCACCAGGGCGATTCTTTTGACTCTGATCAGGCGTCGTGCAATCTGGTATGTAATCCGGCCGGTTTTGTACACAACCACCATCGGGCGTCCGATTATCCCGGCCTCCAGTGTCGCCGTCCCGGACGCGGTTAGTACCAGCGAACTTTCCCGGATAACCCGGCGCGCCTCACCTGTCACAGCCGATATACCGCAATCCTGATATTCCCTGAGCGCCGAAGTATAGTCGTATCCGTTGTTCGACGCCGCCACCACCGCACTCGTGCCGTATTTCCTGTTGAATTGTTTTGCCGCTTCCAGCATGGTCGGCAGCATCCGTTCCGCTTCCTGTCGCCGAGATCCGGGTAACAGGGCGAGGCCGCCCTCGACAGGAGGTTTTGAAGCAATATATTCTGCGGGAATATCCTCCATCAGGTAATGACCGACAAACTCCGCGCGCACTCCTGTATCTGCGTAGAATGCCTTTTCAAAAGGAAGAATCAGCAGCATCAGGTCGACATTTTCACGAATCTCTTTCACCCTCCGCTGTCCCCAGGCCCATATTTGAGGCGAGATATAATAGATGATCGGGATACCCAGAAAACGGATACGCCGGGCCAGACGCAGATTGAATCCGGGATAGTCGACCAGAATCACAGCCGATGGCTTTCGCCGCTTGATTTCATCGACACATCTTTTCATCAATGATCGAAAGAACCGAAAACGCTTTGCGACTTCCCAGAATCCCAGCACGGCCAGTTCATCCGGACGGGCCAACTGCTCCTGCCCCAGCTTTTCGAGCCGCGGCCCGCCAAGCCCCCGGAGTTTATGATCAGGCATTTTGTCAATAAGATGTTCGGCAACCCGGGCGGCGGCATTATCGCCGGAGGGATCTCCGGCTGACAGGAAGATCTCGTTAGACATGGTTCAGGTCTGGCCCTGCTCCATCATTCGCCGGGCCGACTCGCGCCCGATTCGCTGAACTTCGAGCGCCACCCGCAACGCCTCGACTCCTTCCGAAAGCGGTACCGCCACCGGGGAATCATTGATAACGGCATCCAGAAAACCGGAAAGCTCACATCCAAGCATATCCTCACCGGAATCCTGTTTCTTTTGATAGATCACATCCTGTCCCGATTTCCCCAGCGGCAGTCTCATCCCCTCGGCCGGTTCGCCACTGGCGGCCAGGCTGTAAAGATCGGCCTGTTTAGCGGCAAGATCGAGCGAGTAGTATCCTGATTTCTGGAACAGTCGCACCTTACGCATGGCATGAAGCGAAATCCGTGAAGCGGTCAGGTTGGCCACAGCGCCATTCTCGAAAGTAAGACGGGCATTGGCTATGTCGGGAAGATCGGAAACCACCGCCACGGCCGAAGCCTGTATATTGACCACCGGCGAGTTGATAAACATCAGGGCGAGGTCGATATCGTGAATCATCAGATCGAGCACCACGGCCACATCGGTGCCGCGCGGATCAAAAGCGGCCAGGCGGTGTGCCTCGATAAAGGCCGGACGCACATCAATATCACCAAGAGCCTTCACTGCCGGATTGAATCGTTCGATCTGACCGACGGTCAGCTTGATATTATGCCCGTCCGCTTTCTCCATAAGTTTCCGCGCCTCTTCATAGGTGGATGTCACCGGTTTTTCTATCAGGCAATGGAGACCGCGATCAATCAGTTGCGAGGCTACGGTAAAGTGGTCAGTGGTCGGCACTACGATTGAAACCGCATCCGCTGCCTGAGCCAGAGCTTCAAGCGAATCAAAAGCAGTGACACTATACTCAGCGGCGAATCGCTCCGCTTTCTCACGATCAATGTCATAGAGCCCGACCAGATCGCTGTTGTCCAGTTTCGAATACCACTTCAGATGATGTCGACCGAGCGACCCGACTCCGACAACGGCTGTTTTCAATTTGGTCATGCCTGCAAACTCACTTTCCTTTACCGGCCCTGTTCTGATCAGGCGGCAAGATAGTGAGTCGCACCCTCAAGGGCAAGCGGCAGGTTGGAGTTTGACCGGGTCAGGCGGAACGCCGCCCGTTACTTCAGAAACATCCGACCGGCACAGCTCCACCGTTGAACATATAATCAACCAGATAAACCAGATCGCTGACATCAATCGGCGGAGCGCCGCTGGCGTCGACATCAGCTTCATCAAAACACTCGGGAGCGGCGCCGCCGGTGAACATGTAATCGACCAGATACACCAGGTCACCGATATCGATTGTTCCGGTCGGATCATGATCGACATTCCCTCGCGCGAGGCAGCATGAAGTATTTTCGGTGAAGAAAATAAACGTCTCCGTCGACCAGGTGATACTTCCCGCCAGATCTACCGCGCGCACCCGCCAGAAATAAGCAGAATCGAGTTCAGCCGGAACCGGCATTACAGCCGAGGTATCGCTATACACTGTGACTTCATCGTACGTCGCAAAACCGGAATCGGCGGAAACCTGCATAACATAGTAAACAGCATCACCCGGATCGGAGTCGTCGGTTGGATGCCAGTACATTGTCGGGTAAGTTTCAAACACGGTGTCTTTATCCGCCGGGGCGGCTAAGCTGAAACTGTTCGGCGGCTGGTTGACCGCATTGACCACGAAACTGAACGGTGCGTGATACTCGCCGTACTCGTAGCCGTCAAAGGCGCGACTATGCCACCAGAAGCGTGTGTCCTCCTCAAGCGACGGGTCGACAACCCAGGTGGTTGTGGCCGTACCCTCGGTAATGCCGGATATTGATGCCGCCAAAACGGTCAGGCCGGAGTCCGAGTATACTTCAAACTCATACTCCAGAGCATCCTCGTCGGCATCGAATGAATTGGCCCGGCTGAGCAGCGGTGTGGATGTTGTCACCAAATCACCATCGATCGGTAAAATAGCATACCCGGCATCCGGGACAGCGTTCATACGGAACGGGAACTCATACCAGCGCGACCAGGTTACGCCGTTGTTGACTCGTACCCTGAAAACATACGACATACCATCCTGAAGCGGGTCGCCGGCGTAGATTATGGAGGTATCGTTGCCTGAGAAAATCGCCGGTGACCACATGTTGTCGTTGTTGTAACAGAGATTACCGGTTCCGACCGCTACCTGGTACTCTATAACAGGATTGGCTGTGGTGTCCGACACGCTCCAGTGGAACTCCGGCGTGTGGTCTGTCACGTTTTGTGAAGCCTGGGCCGCTATCACCATGTTCGCAATAGACGGGTTCAGCGAAGAGGAATCATCCACGAAGAAATCGAGAATTCTCTGGAACACCGTATCCTGGTTGGCATAGCCGCTGAACTGCCCGGAGATCGCCTCGAAGCCGAAGCTGAAAAGAACCACCCGGTACGTGCTGTCAAAACTTATACCGGTAGCCTCACCACTGGGAATCACAAAATTGGCCAGGGCGCTTCCGAGAGGGTTCATGATCTGCGGGTTGGTCTGATTGGTCGTACTGCCGTAACGAATTTTGATTCCATCACCGATCGGCGACAGATCTACTCCGAACATCAGCGGATAAAGCAGATCCGAGTGGAATGAGGCATGGAGATAATCATTTAGAAATGCCGGATCATCAGTGTTCAGTTCGTTGACCACCCCTTGTCCGTTCAGGAACAGGTTGCCGCCGTTGTCGAGAAAGGTCTGCATTGCGCTGATATCAGCGGCCGACATGATATCGGCACGATCATCGCCGGTCAGCCATATTACAATGCTGTAGTTGCTCAACTGAGCGCCGGTCGGCGACCCGGCTGTCGACTTGTCATGCAAATCAAACGGTATGCGACGGTTGTACAGTTGTGAAGTTACCGCTTCCTCCCATGAGGCGCCATTATCGTCATCAACAACAAGAAACGCCGGGTTGCCGATATGCAATTCAAACCCGAAAGTCGCATCACCAAGCGGGTTGTCCGAGGTCACTTCCAGGTAGAACGAATCGATACAGGGAGTAAAACCGACCGGAATGGTGAAAACTATGGGCGAAGAGAAGTTGTCGCCATTGCCGCCATCCCCGGGGACGGTGCCTATATTGACCGACGGGATATCAAAAACGATATCGTTGTTATCCGAGCTGAGCGTCCCGGTGACATTGGTGCCGCTCAACCAGAGGTTTTGAAGAAGGAAACTGAACGTGATGCTCTCCCCTTCTTCGACCACCCCGTTGTTGTTGCCGAAGGCCGAATCCGAAAAGGTCCCCTGCCACATCACAAATCGCGGGCGCGAATAACTGATGTCGAAATTGGCATACATCACCGAATCCGAAGCCGATATATCCCACACCGCCGTTTTGGTTTTAGCGCCGGTGTACATACGCGTATCGGGAGTCGAGAGATCGTCGAATTCACTCTTTGTAGCAGCCGACCATACATCGAATGCATCCCCCGATGAAGTCCCGGCCTCCAGTTCGAACAAACCATCAGCCTGTTCTACAGCGACTTTCGGATGAGCCTCATTGGAATTCCCCCCGACCGTTTCGTCGATGTGGAAAATCAAAAGTCCGGAACCGGGGATAAAGTTGTCAAAGCCTACCGAGCGACGGTTTTCAACCAGAAAATACTGTGGTCCCACCGAACCGTTCTGCCAGAGCCGATAAGCTATGGGATTGTGATAACTCGAAGGTATCTCCACGTTGACCGAATTCGCGGTTATGTTGGTAACGGAAATGAACCCAAGCTGAGATTTGCACCAGGCATCCAGAAAAGCCGGTCGCAGACCGTTGTTATTCCAACTGCCGCCGGCCATCAGCGACCAGCGACCGATACCTGATGACGAATAGTCCGTATCATACAAATCGGGCAGTCCGAGAAAATGACCGTATTCATGAGCGTAGACACCGAATGTTACCAGCCCGGAAGATGTGTTCTCCTCCGGTTCTGTGGTGTAACTGCGGATATTGGTGCCGTCGAGGGTGACCGTAAACGGTATGGCCGAAGCATGTGACCAGATCTGGTCACTACTGCCGGTCTGTTCGGCACCCGGTCCGGCGTGCACGATAAAGACGCCGTCGATCCAGCCGTTGCCGTCATTATCATATTGTGAATAGTCAACATCCGGATCGGCGGCCAGTATCGAATGATAAGCCATTCCTGCCGCGCTCTGAGGATACGGTCCAAAACCGTTATTGCCGTTTACATAGTAGGCATAGGTCTCGGGCATACGGTACCATCCGGCCACATCACCCAAAAGGACGAAATTGCCGTAGGAGTTGTCATAGTAAAACTCCCGCATCGAATAGGTGCCGTCGCTGGGATCCGAAGAAAACAGAATCCGTTCAAAATCAGCCACAGTACCATAGACCATGCCGCCGCTGGCCGGGTTGTCATCAAAATCAGCCAGGATCACCAGCACCCGAAAGGTATCGACCACATTCGGATCAAAAAGCAGGGTCGACTTTGATTCCGGGTCAGAAACAGAACCATCGATCGATGAACTGAAGAAACCCTGCTCCCGCGCAACCGAAAGCCTCTCTACTATCCGGTCCCACTGTGGACTGCCTTTGAGCCGTTCCACCAGCTCCGGGGCGGGAGGACTGGCCAGGGCGGTAGCGACGATTATAATACTGAAAGTGAAGGTGAGGATTAGCAGTGAAGTGTTGCGTGAAGCTGTGAAAGATTTCAATGTCCAAACTCCTGTTTCGGTGATTTGTACTTCCGGCAGGTTGCCCGGCTCGAATAAGCTGGACCGGCCGGACAATGTATGACCGCAATCAAGATAGTTGATAACGGTTTTTTGTCAATCCTATTCCACTGACAGTAACAGACTGACAGTTAAAAGGTTCCTGCAACACGAGCCCCCCTCCAACGCGGACAGTTTCAGTTCCCTTTAATCATACCGACCGCTACAAACCCCAAAATCAGCAGGACCACAAAGGCAATAGCCAACAGGTTGAAATACTTATCGATAAACTGCTGGATACGGTTGCCGTACTTTTTATAAAGCAAACCGATCAACCCGGCCACTACGAAGAAACGCAGTGAACGGCTGACCGCCGAGGCGATCAGAAACGGTATGAAGGCCATTTTGAAAAAACCGGCCGCGATTGTGAACACCTTGTACGGAATCGGCGTAAATCCTGCGATTCCTACCGCCCACGCGCCGACCTGCATCCCCCAGATCTGTTTGTCGTTGAACCAGTAGCTGGCCGTTTCCAGCAGTTGCCGGGGATCGGAACCGGAGAGAGAGGCGGTTATCGACAGCATATTTTCGCCGATCAGATCGAAAGCGTATGACCCGATCAGATAGCCCAGCATCCCCCCCACCACCGATCCCAGTGAACAGACCAGAGCAAACCGTTTCCATTTTCTGTAAGCACCCATACACAGAGCAATCAGCAAAGCATCCGGCGGGATCGGGAAGAAAGAGGCTTCGGCCATGGCCAGAAAAAACAGGGCGGTCAGACCATGTTTTGATTCACCCCACTTGAGAACCCAGTCATAAAGAGCGCGAGACCATCTCAGCGGGGCCTGAAGTATATTCAACATTCTAATTGTGGTTGCCTTTATTATTGTTGGTGACGTCGTTGGTTTCAGGTTGCCGTTCCAGTTTGAGACGGGCCAGACGGTTATCCTTTTGCTCCAGCACCGTAATGATAAGATCGGCAATAGTAACGTTTTCTCGTGTCTGTGGCAACCGGCCCAGATGATCTATCACCAGCCCGGCCAGTGTCTCCGACTTGTCTTCCGGCAGATGACTGTCGAGCAGTTCGTTGACGGCGCCGGGCCATACCGACCCGTCGGCATACGCAATAGTCTCAGAGTGCTTAACCAATTCGGGCGCGTCGTTGCCGTCTTCATCCTGAATCTCCCCGACCAGCTCTTCAAGCACGTCCTGTAAAGTAACAATACCGGCTGTGCCGCCGAACTCGTCGAGCACGATGGCCATGCGGTATTTTTTCCTCTGGAAATCCCTCAGAAGCCTGGCCGCCGGCATCGAGTCCGGCACGAAGGCCGGTTTGCGCATCATATCGGCCAGGTGAATGAGTTCCGGGTTGAGCTTCTGGAACACCAGGTCCTTGGTGTACACCACCCCCACAATACTGTCAAGCGTCTTGTCGTAAACCGGGTAACGGGTATGGCCGTGTTCGATAACGATAGCTATTATTTCTTCGGCGGTAGATTTTTTTTCGATTCCGACAATCTCGGTCCTCGGGACCATCGCCCGTCGCACCGTCGAGTCGGCAAAATCGAAAACCGATTTTATCAGCCGCTCTTCGGTTTCATCGAAAACACCCTTCTGACGGCCCTCGAAAATCATCAGGTTGATCTCTTCCTCGGAAATAACGGAGCCGCCGGTCTCAGATTTGACCCCGAACATCCTCACAATCCCTCCGGCGATACTACTCAAAATATGCGAGAAAAACGAGGTCAGGCTGATGAACACGGTGATGGGACGGGCGGAATAGCGGGCGTACCGCTCCGGAAACGACAGGGCGAGATATTTGGGCACAAGTTCGCCGATTACAACAGCCGTAACGGTGATGCCGATGGTCACAAGACCAACCGAAATCGGACCGGCCCACTGAGAAAAAAGCGGTGAGGATGATAACATCGCATTCAGATGAGCCACCATGGTCGCACCGCCGAATACTCCGGCCAGAGTACTGAACAGGGTGATCCCGACCTGGATCGTAGCGAGAAACCTCTCCGGCTGGCGGTGTAACTTCTCAGCGGCGGCGGCCCCCGGTTTGCCCTCTTTAACCTTCTGCCTGAGTCGGCTGCGGCGGCTGGCAATAATTGAAAACTCCGCCATGGCACAAAAACCGTTGGCCAAAATCAACACCAAAATAGCGACCAATTCCAGCAGAACAGAACCGGTCATTGCTGACCCCGTACAATCAGATCCGATAACGGAACAGGCGGGTCGTCCTGATCAAACTCCTGCATAACCCTGATAGGGTATCTCCTCGGCTAATTTGTGAAGCTTTTCAATTCGTTTCTCAACCGGCGGATGAGTCGAAAACAAAGATGTAAAACCGCGTCCTGATAGCGGGTTTATTATCATCAGGTTGGCTGTCGCGGGGTGCCGGTCAAGGTTCATCCTGACCGGTGACCGGTGCAGTTTTTCAAGGGCCGAGGCCAGTGATACCGGTTTCCGTGTAATCAACCCTCCTTTGGCGTCGGCTTTGTATTCCCGCTGACGGGAGATGGCTGTCTGCAAAATCAAGGCTACCAGCGGCGCCACTATAGCCGCTACCAGAAGTCCGATACCGCCGCCACGGTTGTCAGAACCGCGGCCATAGCCGCCGAAAATTGCTCCCCAGCGAGCAATCGAAGCCAGTATTCCGATCGCCCCGGCGAAAGTTGCCGCGATGGTTCCGATAAGCATATCCTTATTCAAAATATGTGCTATTTCGTGCCCGATCACCCCCTCCAGCTCGTCCTCCCTCAGAAGTCCCAGCAGTCCTTCAGTGACAGCCACTGCTGAGTTTTCAACATTTCGTCCGGTAGCAAACGCGTTGGGAGCTTTTGACGGGACGATACACACTTTCGGCATGGGAATCATGGCCTGAGTAGCGACTCTTTTGACCACACGGTACAACCGCGGATGGTCCGTTTCTGAAACTTCCCGCGCTTTGTACACTTTCAGGATCAGTTTATCTGAGTGCCAGTAGGTCAGGATATTCATGGCGCAGGCAAGAACAAAAGCCACCACCATACCGCCGCGACCGCCGATGAAATACCCCACGGCCATAAACAGAATGACCAGGGCAAGCATCATGATTATGATTTTGAATCCGTTCATATCCCTATCTCGTTTTCTTATTTTACGCAGATAAGACGCAACGGGTCAACAATTTTACAATCTTTCCGCATATTCGACAAGACTACCCCAGGCAGTGTCTGCCGGTAATATCACGCATTATCGCAAGCCCGTCAAGACAGATGGTGCTACTGAATCTGGAAGTTTGGGTGAGTTCAATCGGCTGCGCACAAGGACACCTACCCACCGCATGTTATCACGCAAATACCTGCTTTATGACAGCAAATACAGGAGCAGGCGGCCCAGCTTAAGCAGACCTCTTTTGTCTTATTGGTACAAGCGAATGAATGGATGTACATAGTTGTTTATCAACAACTTTCACCGAACTGAATGACGCCGGGATTATTACCTTGACAGATTATCAACACGATTGTATAATCACCTATTGTGAAGCATTTCACATGTAGATTGAGTGATCGGCTGTAACAGTAGAGGATGTTTGATGGAAGAAACGCCTGAATCGACACCTCGTAAGAGGATTTCAGAATCGACCATTCACCGACTGTCACTTTACTTCCGCGCCCTGTCGCTTCTTGAGAAGGAGAATTACGAAACCGTTTCCTCAAAGGAGCTGGCCAAACGAGAAAAGCTGACTCCCGCTCAGGTTCGTAAAGACTTATCGTTCTTCGGTTCGTTCGGCACCCGTGGCCTTGGTTATCCGGTAACGGAGCTGAAAGCCCGGGTGTCCAGGATCCTGGGGATAGACCGGGTCTGGCGGGTGGCCCTTATCGGGATAGGTAACATTGGTTCGGCGTTGGTAAGCTACAAGGAATTTATCAAGCAGGGTTTTCATATCGTCAAATTGTTCGATAACGATCAGCGCAAAATCGGCTCGAACCACAAAGGTATTATTGTTTCCGACATCAAGAACCTCAAAACCGAACTTCATGAGGACAACATCGAAATGGTGGTCATTGCAGTTCCGGCTACTGTCGCCCAGTATATCGTGGATGACGTGGTTGAGGCCAATATAAAGGCGATTCTGAACTTTGCGCCGATAAACCTGAAAGTGCCGCCTGATGTTCATGTTCGTAACGAGAACATGGCCATGGAACTTGAATATCTGTCTTTTGCGATGGTAAATAATCATATGCCGAAAGGAGCCGGTAAAAACTAAAGTCCGCTTCAGGGATGGAGCGGATGGTACTTCTTTTAAGCGTCCTTGCGCTTAAGGGTGGACGGCCTGCGAAAGCGGGCCGTCTGTTATATTGAACAACCTGTCGGCAAATAATGAAAATAAGTTCAGCAATGAACCATATCGCCGAGAATAAGTATAAGATCAACAGATTATGAAAAAATCATATTACATTGCCGGTCTGACTGTGTGCGCCATTCTGTTATGCCTGGCCCCTGTTTCTCGTGCCCAGGTGGTGGATTCGGCCCAGGAAGTTCTTGAACGGGCAACCGATTTCCTGTCGGCCAAAGACTACGAAACCGCTTTGGCCCTGTATCAGAGAGTACTTCAGTTCGACCCGAACAACTACAACGCCATCAAACTGGCCGGCCGCTGTTACGCCAAACTGGATGACCCCAAGCAGGCGCTGTCTTTCCTGAACCGTGCCTATAACATGAATCCGACCGATGCCCAGGTCTGCAACAATATAGGCGCTGTTCTGATAACCACCGGTAAGACCGATGAAGCCAT
>JAJRTA010000157.1 GCA_024278515.1 Candidatus Zixiibacteriota bacterium | reverse complement strand
GGGTGGTTTTTGAAGGGAACGAGATCCTCAACCCGCATCTCGACATCACCGGACGCACGCGAATTATGGGGGAGAGTCAATCACCGGTGGCCGGACAGGAAACGACGCGCGAGGAGATAGAGCTTTGCGTTCATGTCACGGGTTCTCTCGATTATCCGGAGATAGACCCCTGTGCGGAGTCGCAGATGTCACGTGAGGAGATTATTCCCCTGCTCATCGCGAACTACTACACTTCCGACTCGGTCACAGCGACCAATAGGTTCGAGGACCGAATTTCCGGGTTAGTGGGAACGGAGATTTCCAAAATAGGCAGCCGCAGTCTGAACAGGCTTGGAGTCGAAACATTCGAGATTGATCCATACTACGAGGGACAGTTCGACCCGCTGAAAGCCCGAGTGACGGTCGGGTTCTACACCGCTCGGAATCTGTACGTGTACGGCAGCTCGGCCTTGTCATTCGAGTCATTACAGGAAGTCGGGTTCGATTATCGATTCAGCAGGAATATGGTACTGGAAGGGCGTTCCGACGAAGATGAACTGTATCGTCTGGCCCTGAAGCTGCACTGGGAGTTTTGATGCGCTGGTATATCGGCCTTTTTATTATTCTCGTTGCAGTTACTGCATCCGCCCGGACGGATGAACGGGAGAAGCGGATCAGGTTACGATGGGAGCGCAGCAAGCCGGCCATTACAGCTATCACCATTGAGGGTAACGAGTTTTTTTCAGATAGTGAGATCAGAGGACGTATGTACTCGCGGATTCGATCACTGTGGGGGACACTTAAAGGTGATCGCCGCACAAAACTCCAGAGAGAATCTATCGGGCGTGATACTCTTGAGATCAAATACCTCTATCTTACCAATGGTTTTCTGGGAGTCAGCGCCTCGGAAACCGTCGACATCGACCCGGTTGATTCATCCGCACATTTGAAGGTACAGATATCCGAAGGTCGTCGCCTGTACTATGGCAGGAAAACTTTTTCCGGTGAATACAATCGTCAGCACCATGTAGCTGTTTACAAAATAGGGGAACACCTGAAACAGGGAAAGCCGATAAACCTGTTAGAGTTGCGTCAGGCCGCCTTTGACATGAAGACGGTTTTTGCGAATAACGGCTATCCGTACGCCAAAGTTACTTTTGTTATAGATTCTTTCAGTACCGACTCAATATGCAATATCGAGTTTAACATTGAAGGAGACGGATTGGTGTCGTTTGGTGATATCACCGTCGCAGGTACAAGCCGCTATCCGGAATACACTGTTCTGCGTGAGTCACGGATCAAACCTGACGCTGTCTACCGGCGTCGTGACATTATCGATACCAGGATACGTCTGCTGGAAGCCGGGTATTTCAGTACCGCTTCGATCAGTATCAGCGAGAACTCAACCGACAGCCTGCGGCCGGACATGGTGTTGCGGGTACGCGAACGCAAGCCGATGTTCTTTACTTTCAAAACAGGCGCCGGTCAGTCGTATATCAAAGACATCGAGTGGGATCTCTCATCCACTTTCGGCGGCCGAAACCTGTTCGGGTCGCGTCAGTATGATATTTTCACCGGGTTCAAGTTCGGCATTGACCGGGGCCTCAACCTGCTCGAGCATGTTTACCGCGTTCGGTTAACCGAGCCCTGGTTTCTCGGGACGCGTATGCCGCTGACCGTTTCCGCCGTGTGGGAACCGGGCGTGAAAGATCCGGAACAGAATTACAGAATAGAAACCTGGGCTCTGGCGGCAACAACGATCAAGAAGTTTTCTCGAGAGATTCGTGCTTCCGCCGGGATAGAATATGAATCGGTACGTATCTTTGGCGTCCCGGAGGATGAAGCGCAGTTTCTGAAAGACGAGCAGGGTATCGAAGTACGCCGCAATATCCATATGGCTTTTCGTCGCGACAGCCGCGATCATATTTTCATTCCGCGGCGTGGCTCGCTGACTGATCTTAAGGTGGAGTTCTACGGTGGATTCCTTGGCGGGGACGCCCATTTCACCAAAGTCGAGGCCAGTTGGTCCAGCTACCAGGTCGTCTGGCCCGGGTGGATTTCAGCCACCCGGATAAAGGCCGGGTGGGCGCAGCATTTCGGCCCGTCGGACGAAGTGCCGCTCGTTGATCGATTTTACCTCGGCGGGGCGAACACAGTTCGCGGGTTTCGGGTGAATTCGCTGGGACCTACCCTGGAGGACGGCACGCTAGAAAAAGCGAACTTCATAGCGTTATTCAACCAGGAGTTCAGGTGGCATACTTTCCAGCTTTTTCAGTTCATACCGGGACTTCGTGGTTCATTAGGCGCCTGGCCGTTGTGGCAGTCGATCTTTTTTGACATGGGTAACGGCTACCGCAATCCTGACGAGTTATCGTGGCGGAGTCTGGCCTATAGCTACGGCACCGGTATCCAGATTGTCTCACCGGCCGGGCCGATCAGGATCGATTACGCGCGCAGAATCCCCACCAAAACCATAGATTTTGATTATCGCTGGCATTTTAGTATATTGTATGCTTTCTGATGAAGGCAGGCAATCTGCCTTCATGGGTCGATAAATTCAACTCTTCATCTGTTTGAAGTGTAGATGTTGAAAAGAGAAATGAGATAATAATATGGAACCGATATATCTTGATCATAACGCCACTACCCCGGTCGACCCGGAAGTAGTCGAGGCTATGGCGCCGTATTGGAACGACACCTACGGTAACGCGAGTTCCGCGCATTCTTTTGGTCGTGACGCCAAAGTAGCATTGGAGAGGTCGCGTGAGACCATTGCCGGGATTATCAACTGCCAGCCGAGTGAGCTTTATTTCACTTCCGGCGGTACGGAATCGGACAACATAGCGGTACTGGGCGCGGCTTATCAATATCCGAAGAGAAAACATATCGTGGTCGGCTCGACCGAACATCATGCGGTCATCGAACCGGCGGAATACTTACATCGGCAACTCGGATACGAATTGGATCTGCTGCCGGTTGACAGCGGTGGATTTTCATCGCCTGAGCAGTTGGAGCAGTTGATTCGTGACGACACGGTGCTTGTGTCGGTAATGCATGCCAACAATGAAACCGGCGCCATACAAAATCTAAGCTCGCTGACGGAGATCGCGCGTAAACATGATGTTCTGTTTCACACCGATGCCGTACAGTCGATCGGCAAAATCGTAGTCGATGTTAAGGAACTCGGAGTTGATTTATTATCACTGACCGGTCACAAAATCTATGGAGCCAAGGGAACCGGTGCGCTGTTTATCCGCCAGGGCGTAAAAATAGCACCATTATTCTATGGCGGCGCTCATGAGAAGAAACGACGACCCGGGACCGAGAATGTGGCCGGTGCGGTGGGACTGGCCAGGGCGCTGGAGATCGCCGAAAAACGACGTGAGGCTGACTTTGCAAAATTGACTCGGCTGGCTGATGAATTCACCACGAGGATCACG
>JAJRTA010000156.1 GCA_024278515.1 Candidatus Zixiibacteriota bacterium | reverse complement strand
GCTTTGCGTTTACTGCTCACGACCAATGCGATTTCAGCCGACAGGATACCGGTTTTAGTGGCATCTATCAGCGACTGAAGGTTGCTCCCGCCGCCGGAAATGAACACCGCGATTTTTGGTTTTGACTCGTTCGACTCCATATAAACTACCAACTAAATCAACAGGGGGGCAATATAAAGAGCGGACAGTCTCTGTCAACGGATTATGGAATCGGACTTTCTCCCCAAACATTGTTCTGCCGGACCTGATCCGGCATCCGGCTCTGCTTCGTGTCATGTGGAACTTGATTCAGCATCCGGAAAACCATTGCACATGGATTCCGGGTCATGGCCCGGAATGACGACAATGAGAATGCTGCCGGCATCATTACAGGATTACAGGTTGGTGGCTCGCCCTTCAGGGCGGAGGGCCTGCCACAACACAGTCCGTCATTCTGGCGAAAGCCAGAATCCAGTCTTCGAGGATAGCCCTGGATTTTTCGTGCACAGTGGTTTTCCCGTCTACTGCGTATCGGTACAAGGGAAATACACCGACCACAAATAAACTGGATTCCGGGTCATGGCCCGGAATGACCGCGATGAGAAAACTGCTGGTATCGTTACAGGTCGTGATACTCCGTCATGCCGGACCTGATCCGGCATCCGGCATTAAGCCGGACTCCTTGTGGTTCCGGCATCCGAACTGACTCGATGCTCAAACCACCGGCTCGATCTCATCAAGAAACGCTTCCAGGTCGCGGTTGAAGCGGTCCGGTTGTTCCATGTTTACCATGTGGCCGACCTTGTCATAGACATACAGGCGGCTGTACGGTATCTGTTCGGCGAGCGTGTGGGCAAGCGGTACGAAAATCCGGTCGAGCGCACCGACTATTATCATGGTCGGCGTCATTATTTCATGAACACGCTCAAGGTCATGTTCACGTGGATATTTGCCGCGCATCGGGTCCAGCCAGACCGCGCCGGAAAACGAGTCTATCATTTCTTCCATCTGGTGTTTGATCTGTTCATGCTCGCTTTTGTAATAAGCCAGAGTGATTTGCTTCCATTTACGACGAGCCGCTTCCAGACCCTTTTCACGGGCCAGACGGTCGACCAGCGATACTTTGCTGCTTCCGCGCCAGCCGGCGGCGGCGGTACTGGCCAGCGTAAGCGATTTCAATCGTTCGCCGCAGCGCAGGGCCAACCCGATGGCGGTGGTCCCCCCCATGGACAGCCCGACCAGATGGTACTTTTCGATACCAAGCGCCTCGACCAACCGGTGGAGATGCTCGACCCGGTCGGCGCGGCTGTATCCGGACTCGGGGGCGTCGGACCGGCCGTGCCCCATCGCGTCTATCGCGATCACGCGGCGACCCCGTCCGAAATAGTCAAGCTGGTTCAGCCACTGACGATGGTCGAGAGTGAAACCGTGAAGAAAGATTATCGGAGCCGGGGAGCTTTCCGAAATGTCACCATCGGTCGCAACAGGGTTTTCCTCACGGTAGAAAAGACGGTTGTCGCCTACAGAGACGAATGGCATCGGGGACTCATGCTGGTATCAGTTACGTTCATGAATCCGAATATACTGATTTGCGAATGTCAGACAAGAAAGTAACACAACAGGCGATGTCCGACCTAACGCATACGTTTGGGGATGTCATCCTTTTTGCGACCGATGGCGGCCGATTCCGGCATGCCATGCTCTTTAGGAGCCAGATACCGGCCTCGTTCGGAGGCAGGTTTCTCCACCTCGACCGGGATACGATGGGCATTCGCCCAGGCGTCCCGGCGAATGCCGGTCACTGTCCAGGACACTTTCAGCCCGGGTGTGCCGCCGGCGATTTCAAAACTGTTGCTGTTTATCTCACTAGCGATGTACACCGGAGCGTAGCCGCCGATGCAGGTCAACTGGTACCGGAAATCCCTGTTGAGAGCTTCAAAATAATCGGGGAGCTTTACGGTAGCTTTGCCGTCGGCATCGAGTACGACATTGCCGTTGTAGATATTCATCATATCCGGTGATTCAACGAAACTATGGTAGAGGTACTTGTTGGCCGGATCCAGCGGATGATCGATCTTGAACGAGCCAGCCAACTTGGACAGTGTCCCGTCAATATCCACATTGCCACGGAAGAATGCAGCTTTACCCTGCCCTGCCAGGATAGAAAGGGTCGGACTGTTTCCGTAATTGTGGGCATAAATAGCCCCCCAGAACGACCCTTTTGAAACGTTGCTAAGGACTCTTAAACCGTCGCCTGGACCGTTGTTTTCTATTAGACTGCCAAATAATGAGTTGTTGCCTTCCACCAGGAAACCGTTTTTAGCACGAATAGCAAACGTATTGTAGTCAGGGGCAACGAAGTCGCTATCAACAGCGGCATCAGCCCAGACAAACGAACCGTCGTAAATGGCCTTGGCGCGGTATCCGGCGGCTACTGAGTAAAGTCCTGAGGCCTCGTTTAATTCACCGCCGATAACAGTACTGGCTACCGCACTTGCCTTGTTGTTAAAACCACCTGCGATTGCGGCTCCGTCACCGGATGAGGAGTTGTTCCTTCCACCGCTGACTGTCGCCCAGTTACCGTTGGCGGTGTCATTGGTTCCGGCCACCAGGGCGCCTGTCCCGAGTACCTGATTGTTAGTACCGAAATTGATTGTTCCGGTGGCCCGGAGGCCGCCGTTCACTTCCAGTTTGGCGCGCGGGGTGGTTGTCCCGATTCCTACCGAATCCCCGGCTGTGGACAGACTCACTACATTACCGCCGTCGACCCAGCCGCCCGAACCTCCGCCTGAAGCTAATGCGTAGTCGGCGGTATCGGCTGTGCGTGCATGAAATGAGTAGGATGAGCTGTCGGCAAGAGTCGCCGCATAGGCATGAAAAGCATTCGCCGCGTATCTGGCGCTGTCAGTCGATATGGCATAATACGCATACGGCACCGTTACCAGAGGCACTCGCGGTGTTCCCTCCGGCCCGGAGTCCACGGAGATACCGAGATAGCAGGCATTTCCGTTGAACACACTGTCCGGAATAGGGACCGATTCTCCAAGTATTACGGAGAATAATCCACCGACAACGTTTACTTTCCGTGCAGTCGTCCATATTGAGACTTCGCTGAGAGAATCATGGTAAATATTGAAATGGACCGTGTAAACTCCATCAGCGACAGGAGTACTGTCGGCCTGAGTCAGTCTGCCCTGGTAGCTTATTTTATGCGGAACTATGGCCTCAGCGGCTCCTGCGATGGTCAGGGTGAAAACTATCAGCATCAGCCTTTTAATTACGCGGTTAGTGAATAAACAACGGCTCATGGTATCCTCCGATATCAATCAGCGATCATTTATTGACCTGAGTTCATTGAAAAAACGGGCATAGCGGACTGTTTTGGTATAATATACTATTACAAACTCATTCGTCCAGAACTTTAAGGTTATTGTTATATTTTATCATTATATTGACTTATCGGTAATGCTCCCTTAATTTCAATAAAAGGCTGATTTGTGGTAGGGGTATGTCCGTTACGCACGAAAGAGTTGCCCGCCATTGGTTTAAGGGTATGGACACCGGAACAGGTACGGCACGACAATCCGTGTACCGTGGTCGGTGTATGATGTCCCGTGCACGGCAATGGTCTTAGAATGGCAGCCCACCATACTGCTATGGTTGCAGGTATGGATGCCGTGTTTATAGGGAAGATCCTGCGAGCAAGGGGCGGTTATTGACAAAAAAACCGGTCTGCGTCTAATCGGTTGCAGGCCGGTTCAGGTTTTGCAGACTCATTTTATAGATCAAAGGCCAGATATAATCCGCGACCGTCACGAACCACTTTCAACAAGACTGTACTGCCCGAACGAATACTTTTAATCTGTTCTTTGAACTCGCGTACGTTGGTGACAGGATGCCGGTTTACAGAAGTAATCAAATCACCCTGTTGCACCCCTGAACGGGCGGCGTTCGACTGTGGATCGATCTCCGTTACCACAACTCCGGAAAGACGCGGGCTGATACCAAGCCGTTCCGCCAGTGACCGATCCAGAGTCTGGACCGTGAAGCCGAGAATCTCCTCGGTGTCATCTCCCTGTGGTGTGGTTTCGGCTAATTCATCGGGCAGTTCGCCCAACTCCATTTTGACCGTTTTGGTTTTCCCGTCGCGCAAAATAGTCAACTCAACCCTGGCGCCGGGTCTGGATGAGGCAACGGAATTTCGCAGTTCAGCCGCGTCGCGGATCGGACGCCCGTCCAGCGCGATCACGATATCACCCGCCTCCAATCCCGCGTCCTCGGCCGGGCTGTCTTCGAGCACCTCGGAGATCAACGCTCCGCGTACTTCATCAAGCCCGAAAGCGCTGGCGATCTGATCGTTGACTTCCTGAATGTAAACCCCCATCCAACCGCGTACAACCCGTCCGTTGTCGATCAGGGAATTCATGACCGACTCGGCCATGCGCGAGGGAACGGCGAATCCGATTCCCTGGAAACCGCCGCTGCGGCTGACGATGGCTGTGTTCAGCCCGACCAGCTCACCGTCAAGGTTTACCAGAGGACCGCCGGAGTTGCCCGGATTTATGGCGGCGTCGGTCTGGATGAAATCTTCATAGTCGGCCAGTCCGACATTGGAGCGCCCTTTGGCGCTGACAATACCCTGGGTAACGGTATAGGCGAGGTTTTCGCTCATGGGACTGCCGATGGCCAGCACAATCTCTCCCACCTGCAAATCGTCACTGTTGCCGAACTCAAGATAAGGCAACTTTTCAGCTTCGATTTTCAATACGGCAATATCGGTATGAGGGTCGGCCCCGACCACTTTTGCGCTGTACCTGTTGCCGTCATAAGTGCGGACATAAATGCTGTCAGCATCCTTTATCACATGGTTGTTGGTTAGAATGTATCCATCGTGACTGACCACTACACCGGAGCCGAGCCCCTGCTGGCGATACTCCCGCTCCTGAGGTTCCCGGGGATGTTGACGCGGGTTGAAGAAGAAATTGAAGAACGGATCGCCTGCGAAAGGGTTGCCGAAAGGATAAATTCGCTGGTGAAATATCCGTTCTGTTGACACGGTTACGACTGCCGGTTTGACACGGGCGGCAATGTCGATAAAAGCCTGGTTCAGATCGCGGAGCGAATTGAGCGGTCGATCCAGTGAATTGGGCTGTGGTCCGACCGGTTCGACTGCGGCCTTCGCCAACACTTGCGGCCACATCCCTGCAATAATGAGAGCCAGCAGTACCAGGAGCGCTGTCCTGCGACAAAATGTCCGATTTAATTTTGATATAGACATAATCGAATCCTCCGTTTGGTTCGATGGTCAATCACTCTCCATAATTATACACTAAGGGGTCGACTGGTTCCAGCCGACCCCTGACACAGATGACTCCTGGAATCAGTTTCGATCTTTATGAAACCTTTACTTCAATTTCTTTAGGCTTCACTTCCTCCTTCTTTTCCAGTTCGATCGTGAGGATGCCGTTTGCGTAACGGGCATCAATAGAATCCGAGTCAACTGTTTCGGGTAACGTGAACTGACGTTCGAACATACCCTCGAGAATCTCATCGCGGATGAGCCGCTCGTTCTCAGACTTCATTCGCGTCTCTCGT
The DNA here is from genome assembly GCA_024278515.1 of Candidatus Zixiibacteriota bacterium. Taxonomy (GTDB): domain Bacteria; phylum Zixibacteria; class MSB-5A5; order GN15; family FEB-12; genus JAJRTA01. Next base: position 749 of record JAJRTA010000156.1, on the reverse strand, counting down.
TTACCGGAGACAGACAGCACCCGGTTGGTGATTGACACCTTGATGTCCTTCTTGTCCATACCGGGGACTTCAAAGGTGAAGATCAACTTGTCCGCGGACTCGGTGATATTCACCCGGGGCACAAACCCTTCAGCCCGACGGTCAAAAACCGAAGGGACTGAAAAGAAATCCTCAAGGAATGGATCGAGAAGCCGGTTTCTGTTCTCGTTACTTTTGACAATTACATTAGTCATCTCTACAACCTCCTTCGATTATGTTTATTCTCTTTTTTTCTCTCTGTTGCAAAGCATAATCAAGAACCGTGCCGGCTTTCGTATCTCGTTATGTCCCAACTGATTACTGTGCGCAAAAGAAACTCGCCTGCAGTTGTAATGTCATTGAGGCATAATATTTAAGCCAACCTGACAGTCAAGATATAGGCTGTCTGCCAACATGACCCTGTTTTATTGTAAAAATGACAGTGGATTTTTCTGGAAATAATAAAAGAAGGAATGCTTTATTTGAGAAAGCAACGGTGAATTATTCGATAATGACCGACCCGAATCGGCAGAATACACTACAACAGGTCAAAAGAACTTTTTCAATAAATATAAACGAGAACTGATCCCGAGAGCTGGTGGTACGGCTGACCGTGTTATTTTTTCAGGTAGATCGTGTAGCGCAACGAAACAGTTTTCTGAGTAGGATTATTGGTCGAAATAGTAACGGATCCGTTGGAGTTTTCGGTCAGGGAAGAGACATCTTTCGGG
>JAJRTA010000155.1 GCA_024278515.1 Candidatus Zixiibacteriota bacterium | reverse complement strand
GATTTCCGGGGGAGGGATAGGCAGGTAGTCTTCAAGAGACACCTCGTATTTCGACATCGAGACGAACCGCGTATACACCAGGCTGATCTGATCGGTTTCGCAGGAAACGAAGCGGTTGGTCAGGAACGACACTACTTCGCGGGCGCGTTCGTAATCGAGTGTTCCGCCCCAGTCACCCCAGTATTTCAGGACAGGCGTGCTGCGACGTTTGAAGAAATCGTTGCCTTTTTTGCCTATCGTAACCAGTTCCACTTCCGAGTCCTCGATCGACTGGATCCACTGGTTGGCCTGCCGGATGATATTGGAGTTGAACGACCCGCAAAAACCGCGGTCGGAACTGACAACCACCAGAGTACGCTTTTTGATTTCACGTTGTTCAAAGTAGGGATGGATGATCTCGCCGGTCGAGGCGCCGGCCAGATGGCTGAGCATCTCATCCATCTTGGCCGCGTACGGTCGAGCTTCTTCAATGCGCTGTTGGGCGCGGCGTAGTTTGGCCGCGGCGACCATCTCCATGGCACTGGTGATCCGTTGGGTCGAAACAACGGTGCGGATACGTTTTTTTACTTCACGAAGCGTTGCCATAATTGCGTTTCAGTAACTTCCTTAATTCTTTCTAAAAAGCGATCCCGGCCATGACGGAGATCGCCGATTGTTTGACATCCAGGGCCTTCCCGTTTTCCCAGGCCACGGGGAAATCTTTGCCTTCGATAAGTACGTCACTAAATACGAACGGTGCGACATCATCGTAAGGATTCGACAACCCCAGAGAGTACCGGAGATCAAAGAACACATCAACCGCCCCGGCATCAAGTTCCAGTCCGCCCCCGAACAAAAAAACTATGTCGCTGGATTTCTCGTTGGCCATATTCAAAGTAGCCGAGATACCCTGAGCCTGGAACTCTATTTCAGCTTTTGTGATAAACGCAAAAGAGGGACCACCATATACGAATGGCTCTACTTGCCCTTCCAATGGAACAGTCAGCCGCAGAAGCACCGGGATTTCAATGTAGTCCATTTTGAATGTCATGCTCAAAAGACCACCTTCTGTTCCCCGGCTTCCTTTTTGTGTGTAGAGAATTTCGGGTTGAATAGCCACCCGCGGGGAAAAGCTTAGTTTGGCATATACTCCTGCGATCATGCCGGTTTTGTTTTTGAAACCTTCGGAATCGGTTCCGGTCAGGTCGGCGAAATTCAACCCGCCCTTGACACCGTAGCCGATCCGGGCTGTGGCCGAAACGGCGAGTAACAGTGTCATCAGAAACGACACTACGGTTGTTGTCGCGAACCTGTTCATTGCATCTCTCTCTGCACATATTTCTTATGCGCTTATACCGATTCCAGGGGTACCTTTTATCTGAGACTATTCCTTAAACTGCGGTTTGAATTCCCCGATTGCCTTTTCAAGCTTGGCCTCGATTTCATCCGAAATCTTATTGTCCTGATTCAGGTTATGCTCGATGTCGGGATATTTTTCGTCGCAGAAGGCCAGGAACTCATCTCCGAAGCGGAGAAGCTGGTCGGTTGCGACCGAATCAAGGTGTCCTTTGGTGCCGACCCAGATCAGCATAACCTGCCGGGCTACCGGCATTGGTACATACTGTCCCTGTTTGAGCAGTTCGACCATTTTCTCACCGCGGCGAAGCTGTTTAAGGGTCGCTTCATCGAGATCGGACCCGAACTGGGTAAAGGCCGCCAGCTCGCGATACTGCGCCAGATCGAGTTTCAGCGACCCGGCTACCTGTTTCATCATCCTGGTCTGAGCGTTACCGCCCACCCGCGAAACGGAGATACCGACATTGATAGCCGGACGAATTCCGGCAAAGAACAGCTCACCCTCGAGGAATATCTGGCCGTCGGTAATTGAAATCACGTTGGTGGGAATATAGGCCGACACGTCACCGGCCTGCGTTTCGATAATCGGCAGTGCGGTCAGCGAACCGCCGCCCAGCTCATCGGACAGCTTGGCCGCTCGTTCCAGAAGACGGGAGTGACAATAGAAAATATCACCCGGATAGGCCTCTCGTCCCGGAGGACGACGCAACAGAAGCGACAACTGACGATACGCCTGCGCCTGCTTGGAGAGGTCATCGTAAATACACAGCGCGTGCTTTCCGTTGAACATGAACTCCTCACCCATGGCGCAACCGGCATACGGTGCGATATACTGAAGCGGGGCCGGATCGGTAGCCGAAGCGGCCACCACCGTAGTGTACTCCATCGCTCCGTTTTGTTCGAGCGTCTGTACCACCTGCGCGACAGTCGAGGATTTCTGACCGATGGCGACGTAGATGCAGTGAACATCGGTGTCTTTCTGATTGATAATCGTGTCGATGGCCAGGGCCGTCTTGCCGGTCTGACGGTCACCGATAATCAATTCACGCTGACCGCGACCAATCGGAATCATCGAATCGATAGCTTTCAACCCGGTCTGCAGAGGTTCTTTTACCGGCTGACGTTCTATGACGCCGGGAGCGCGGCCTTCGATAACTCGGAACTTGTCGGTGACGATCGGGCCTTTGCCGTCGATCGGTTCGCCCAGCGGATTGACCACACGGCCCAGGAGCGCTTCACCGACCGGCACACTGGCCACTTTGCCGGTACGACGGACGGTGTCGCCTTCATGAATGTGTGTGTCGGACCCGAAAATGGCCGCGCCGACATTATCGGCTTCGAGATTAAGCACCAAACCCATGATGTCGCCGGGGAACTGGATCAGCTCGGACATCTGCACATCTTCGAGGCCCCAGATACGAGCGATACCATCGCCAACCTGAAGCACGGTGCCTACCGACTCCATCTCCAGCCTGGTTTCGTACTTTTCAAGCTCTTTTTTTATTACCGATGATACTTCTTCAGGGTTGAGACCCATCATCGTACTCCTATCGTTACACAGCTATATCTTTCGCACTATCCGGGTGGTTGAAAGCGAGGTCAATGTACCCGCACCTTTGACAACTGCCCTTCCAGATTGTCCAGTCCCCGTCGGACCGAACCATCTATAATTTCATTGTGGAGAATCAGGATCATACCGGCAATTATCCGCCGGTCGATCTTTTCATCAAGCTCAATAGTCATCCCGGTCCTGACCGCCAGCTTCCGGATAAGTTTCTGCCGTTCACCGTCGGTGATCGGTACCGCCGTGATGACGGTAACGAGCGCTATCCCTCGTTCGGCCTTGACCAGCCGGATGAACTCGTCGATAATATCACGCAGGTATTTGATGCGATGTTTGTTCACCAGGACGACAAGAAACTCGACCAGTAATCGATCAAGCCTGCCGGTAAAAACATCCCGCACCAAAGACAGTTTGTTTTCATCGAGGACGTGCGGCGCGACCAGGAAATCAAGCAACATGGTATCGGACTCAAGGAACTCTTTCAGGTCCCTGAGCTGATCGTGAGCCGTGTCGATCAGGTTCCTTTCGGTAACCGAGAGGAACAGTCCGCCGGCGTACTTCTTGGCTACTTCCTGTGCTAACACCTGTTCTTACGCTTTCTCCACGTTGTCAAGAAAATTGCCGATCAACTCGCGATGTTTGGCGTCATCGAGCCTTTCCCTGATAATCTTCTCAGCGGCCGAGATCGTCATATTGACCATGTCGTTCTTGAGTTGCACTTTGGCTTTGGCCACGTTGCGTTCGAGTTCCTCAGCCGCTTTTTGACCGGCCCGTTTGATTTCCTCGCGCGCTTCGGACTTGATCTACTCGGCGATTTTCTTGCCTTCATTGACCGCTTCGACCAGTTTGGCCCGCCGTTCCGAGTCGATCTCCTTGAGCCTGGACTCGTACTCAGCCGTTAACCTGGCGACATTGGCTTTTTCTTCCTCGATACTGTCGAATTCCGACTTGATCTTGGCGCGCCGCTCCTCCATGATATTCAGAAGCGGACCCCAGGCATACTTCTTGAGCAGCCAGACCGTGATCAGAAAACCGATCAGGTGTGTCAGCAGTTGTGACCATTGCAGATCCATTAAACCACCAGATGTCTATACTGTTTTCGTTCTCAAAAGAAAAATCACGGGCCGGATCAGCCGCCGATCTTTCCCTGAAGAATGAAGAATACCACCAGGGCGTAAATGGTCAGCGCCTCGATAAGAGCGGCGCCGATAATCATGGCGGTCTGAATCTTGCCGGCGGCTTCCGGCTGACGGCCGATTGCTTCCATAGCCGAACCGACCGCATGGCCAAGACCATAACCTGAGCCGATAGCAGCCAGAGCAACGCCGATCGGCAGCGCCAACGCCAACATAGATTGATAATCCATCATTACCTCCAAATAACTTGATCTATACTATTGTTTCTTCTTTTATTCTATCTCAGTGATGACCTTCCTCGTGCGGGAGCATCATCAAAATATAAATTGTCGATAACAGTGTAAATACCAGTGCCTGGATAGTCGACAAAAGCAGACCGAGCAGAATGAACGGCACGTTGAACGGCAGGCCGATCGGCGATCCGACAAAAGCCAGCGCCATTACGCCCAGTCCCACAAAAGCAGCCACCAGAACATCCTCACCGGTGATATTTCCAAAAAGTCGCAAAGCCAGGCTGAGCGGCTTGGCCAGCTCGCCGATTATGTGCATGGGGAACATCAGGGGAACCAGACACCATGAAATCAGATCACGCGGCTGTCCGGCCAGATGGTCGAAGTACCCGACCAGACCGAGTCTTTTGACCCCGGTATACTGGGCGTAGAAGAACGTACAGATCGCCAGCGACGCGGTAATATTGAGGTTCGTCGACGGCGCGTGTCCCAGCGGGATAATGCCCATGAAGTTCATCAGCAAAATATAGAAAAACAAAGTTCCCAGATACGGCGTGTAGCGCCTGGCTTCCTTGCCCAGAATCGTGTACAGGAAATTGTACATTCCTTCCACCAGCATCTCTATGGCGTTCTGGAACGGCCCGGGAATCATCTGACGTTTGGCGTAAACGCGCGTGGCGACAATAATAAAGAAGATAGCAATGGCGAATGCGTAGATTATGTTGATCCACTCATACGCCCAGCCATGACCGCCGGTAATCATCCCGACCAGACTGGGCAAATGGGGCGGGCCGGAATGTTCACCATTCCCGCCGGCTTCTTCGCCGTGTCCCTCTCCGCCGCCGGAGGCGACCATCATCAGAAACGGCATCAGCTTGGCCGAGGCCGTCGCGATAATATGCGTGTAGTAAATCAGCATCGGCCCGCCTCAACTGCTTTCCGGTTGTCGTTTGATTGCTCGTCAAGGCCCAGAATCGCCCGCCCGGCCGCTTTCAGCCCGATAACCGCCAGACTGCCGGAGAAACCGATCAGCAGATAGATCGGGTTGAAAACGTCCACCCGAAGCAGGGCATATCCGGACAGGTACAACAAGGGGAACTTGATTAACGCGGCGCGAATCAGCGCCGTCTTTTCTATGCCGCCGACCCGGATGACCGAGCGCACCAACGCTGAGAGGAATATAAGATTGACAATCCCCCATACGCCGCCTGAGAACACGGCCAGCGAGGGATAAAAGCCCAGATAATAAATGCCGAACGGCAGAAAAAACAGAAGCACAATTCCCGTGGTTCGTAACGAGCGGCTCAAAAAATCAATTCCGGCACTACTGGTCTGCATTGTCCTCTCTATCGATAGCCGAGGCTTTTTTTACCAGGTTATAGGTTTCAACACCGGCTCCGCCAAATCCAAGGATGATTCCGGTAATCATCAGGTATGGTTCCGTTTCGAATCTCGTATCGGCCCAGCGACCGGCATAAAACCCAATCAATGGCGAAACTATCAAAATGGCCGGAATAGCAGCCAGTAAACTGGTCTGCTTGTAAAATTTGCTCGACTTTTTGTTCCGCCGAGAACCCAGAATGGCCATAACAAGATAGCCTCAATTTTTGACTGGCAATTATATTGACCGGACTTCCAAAGTCAACTGCTTTTTACGCTTAACCTGTGAAAAGTAGTACCGGCATCTGTCCGTCACGAGGGAGGCTGGTACGGGGTCATTTCAATACAGTGGAAATACGTACAAACATAGATTACTTTGTTCATTTATAAAGAGGAATATCCGATATAAATAACTAATGAGGGTTCGGAAATATATGCCGCAAGGCTGTGAAGAAGTCTGATACGGAAGTATCCCGGGAGGATCAATAATGAAAATACTGGTTGTCGACGACGAAGAAATAATTTTGAATCTTGCCACCAGGATTCTCAATCGAAGCGGCTACGAAGTGATAACGGCTGAGTCAGGCGATGAGGCTCTTCGGATGATAACCGACATAGACGATGAAATCAGCCTGGCCCTGATTGATCTGACCATGCCCGGGCTTTCCGGTATCGACACATTGCGGCAGTTGAGAGATAAACTGCCCGGCCTGCCCTGCGTGATTTCCTCGGGACAGGCGGCCGATCAGAACGATATTCCCAGCGATTTGAAAGCAGGCACTTTGTTTCTGCAAAAACCTTACCGGGCCGACCAGTTGACCGACCTGGTCAATAGTATACTGGTTAATATCTGACCGGTCCGACCGAATATTGTTCCGGCTTCATAATCAAGCCCAAATTCTGCTTTAACCTGCCAACCGAATTGCCTATTATCCCGTCGTTGATCTGAAACTTTCAGGATGGGATAATATGATCAAACGGTATAAAACAAACGGTATACAACTCGCCTGCCTGGTGCTGTTGCT
>JAJRTA010000154.1 GCA_024278515.1 Candidatus Zixiibacteriota bacterium | reverse complement strand
GTCAGTGATTGTTTCATCGGATGCGATCTCTCCGTCAAGAATCGACAGAACCCGTCGTGCGTGAGTGGCGATATCTCTTTCGTGAGTAACGATGATAATCGTATTCCCTGCCTGGTGCAGATCATCGATCAGTTTCATGATCTCAAGCGAAGTCTTGCTGTCGAGGTTCCCGGTCGGTTCGTCGGCCAGCAACAGCGACGGCTGATTGACCAAAGCCCGGGCAATGGCCACTCGTTGTCTTTGTCCGCCGGAAAGTTCCGAGGGTTTGTGGTGCATCCGGTCGGCAAGTTCCACTTTAGTCAGTGCAAGCTCGGCCAGCCGCTGTCGATCACCCTGAGTTGTACTGTTGTAAATAAGCGGCAGTTCAACATTATGCAGAGCCGAGGCGCGGGGCAGCAGATTGAACGTCTGGAACACAAAACCGATCTCGCGATTGCGAATAGTGGCGAGTTCATCATCATTCATGGTGCTGACCAGTTTGCCGTTCAACGAGTATTCCCCCTGGGTCGGCGTATCAAGGCATCCGATCAGATTCATCAGGGTTGATTTACCGGAACCGGATGGTCCCATGATCGCGACATATTCACCCTTTTCAATCTTAATCGAAACACCGCGCAAAGCATGGACCTGTTCGGAGCCCATCTGGTATGTTTTCCACAGGTTTCTGGTTTCAATCAAGGCCATGATTCAGTTGTTCCTCGACTTATTGCCGTCTTTCTTCACCGCTTCGACTTCGTCACCGTCCTTGACGGTTCTCAGAACGCGATACGGGCCGGATATGACCTGGTCACCTTTCTGGAGGCCGGACTTTACCTCTATTCGTTTCTGGTCGGCGATACCGGTCTCGATCTGGACAAAGCGTGCGATACCGTCACGAATGACAAACACTCCTTTGATTTCTTCTCTCTGGACTTCCTCGTCAAGCACAGTGTTTTCGTCATCATCGTTATCCCCCGGCTCCGCCGCCTGAACTTCACCGACCACCAGTGACCCGGTATCTTCAACCGTGTCCGAGCGCGCACGTTCCAGAGAGTCCAGATCGATGGCCCGCATTACAACAGCCGAATATGGAATAGTCAAAGTATTCTCACGCCGGGCGGTGGTAATATCCACCGTGGCCGACATCCCGGGGCGCAGTTTTACCTGAGGATCGGTAAATGCAACCTTTACCCGGAAATTCGTCGACTGCTCGGTAGTCCCGGCGCTCGAGGTGATAGCGGTGTTGCCTATCTCCACCACCTCACCGGCAAAGGTTGTGTCCGGGAAAGCGTCGACCTCGATATCAACATGCTGGGCAAGCTCCACTTTATTAATTTCAGTTTCATCAACCTCGACTTCCACTTCAAACACGTTCAGGTTGGATATTGTCATCAATGTCCGACCCTGGGTAAAAGCAGTCTGGGCGGCGGCAATCTCCCCCACTTCGCAGTTGAGATATGTAACAATACCGGACATGGGGGCGACTATCTTCGCCTTATTGAGATTATCCAACTGTTTGTCATAACGTGTCTGCAACTGCTTAGCCTGGGCCAGCGTAGCATCATAAGAAGCCTGCAGCATCTCCAGCGAATATCTGGCATCATTGTAGATTTTTTCAGATGTCCCCGGAGGAGTAAGCTCCCACAGACGGCGCTGACGTTCGAACTCATCTTTGGCCTGGTCAAGCTGTGACCTGGCCCCGGCTAATCGGGCCTTGATTTCCTCGACAGCAAAACGCGCCTGGTCGAGATCGGTACGTAACTGCACGGTGTCCAGAACCACCAACAAATCTCCGGCTGTCACCTGATCGCCCTCACGGGCATACAGGCCGACAATCTCCCCGTTGATTTCGGAGGTGATATCGACTTTGGTTTGCGGCTGAATACGTCCGGAGGCCGAGACTACCTCGGTGACATCTTTGAGTGTAACCTTATCCGCCTGTACATCGATGGCGTCCCTGGTGTCCATACTCAGGTTGATGCCAATGAACACCAACACCACGACAGCTCCGATTATTATCAAAAGTGTTTTCTTTTTTTTCGTCATTGCACTACCTGTTTGCTATCTTTGTTTGAATGAATCCTTTACTATTGAACAAATAATATCTACCTGGTTCGGCCCATTGCCTTATACAGGCGGGCTACGGCCAGATTCAAATCAAATTCGGTCCTAATCAGACTGACTTGCGCGTTTTTGAGGGCCACCTGCGATTCCAGCAAATCGAGAATAGTCGCCGCTCCGAGATTATACTTTTCCTGTGTTATATTTAGGTCCTCGGCAGCCGCTTCCACATTCTCGCGGGAAACCTGTGTCTTGGTTTCAGCATTTTTTATATCATAGTAAGCAGTCTTAACCGACAGCGCCACCAGATGACGAGTTTCAGACGCCTGAGCATACGCGTTGTTGCGCTGAATCTTGGCCGAACTCAACGACCTTTCCCGGTAAAAACCATCGAAGATAGACCAGGAGGCGCCAATACCAATTGAATGAGTCCGTGACGAGAAGTTGAATATAGCCGTATCACCCCGAGTGCCATCCGACCAGTTTATACCAACATTGGCTCCTATTGTAGGCAGATAAGAAGCCCTCGCGGCCCATACGGAATGTCTGGCCGCATCAACTGTTTTCTCTGCAGCCAAATAGCCTGGATGGTTGGCGTAGCCGTATTCTATGGCGTCTTCCACAGTGCCGTTAAATGTCTCGGGAGTATATTCCTTTGAAAATTCGACATCCCCGGCCGGGTCCAGACCAATCGTATAGGCCAGATCAGCTTTGGCTGTAATCACCGAGTTTTCCGCTTCAAGAAGAGCAAGGCGGTCGTTGCCGGCCTGCACCCGTTGTTTCAAAACATCCGATTTGGCCGCGGAACCGAGTTCATATTTGGATTCGATTAGTTTCAATTGTTCGTTAGCCCGCTTCACCGCCTCCTGCTGAACATCGATATTCTCAACCACCGCGAGGTAAGCGTAGTACTTCAGCTTGACGGCATAGATCAAGTCCTGCTCGGATGCGATAACATCCAGCTTGGCGCTTTCTTTGTCCGCTCCGGCGCGGGCCAGATTGAACCAGTCAGGAACATTCAACAACGACATATTGACGTCAACGCCCCAGTTCTTGTTGGTACGATCCTGGTCCTCGCCGGCGAACTCTCTGGTTTCATAACCAAGAATCGAATCGCGTACTATCTCCCAGTTGACCAGCTGCCCGGTACGATAGTCGGGAAACTGAAGAGTATCGACCCAAAGAGCAAGAGCGGTAGGAACTGAAGCGTCTGTTTTCACATCGCGAGTATAACTTTTTCCATAATTATAATAGGCGTTTATACGCGGCAGGAACGCCCCCAAAGCGGCCCGGCGATCGGCTTTGGCCAGGTCTTCAGCCCCCCTCGCCCGGATAATCGAGGCTCGATTCTGAAGGGCTATGGTTATACAATCGTCAAGTGTCAGGGTATCGGCCTGAGTCGTATCGCTCAGAACAGGTATAAGCAATCCAGTTATTACGACAGTGACGAGAAACGATTTCATCAATTGGCTCCTATTAAAACAAACTTCCTATAAAGGCTCCGGCGATTCCCAGAAGTGTCATCAGTCCCATCGATAAGACCGACAACCCCAGTCCTTTGTTGCGATCAAAATTGTATATAGCCGACAGTCCGATGCCGATCACAATGATTTCCCAGATAATAAACAGATCAATCTTGGACAAAGCAATAAACAAAGGGTCCTGAATACCTCGGTCCGCTACCAGTATACCGGGATTAATACCGACCGCCATACTCTTCTTGATCAGAACAAGCGGAACCATAAGGAGATTACCGACAGCATAGATGATTTCCCCGTAAAGCATTACCGACAGTATCTCCTTGAACGTCGCTTTTCCGGCAAATACGATGTTACCCCAGAACAAGGCCAACATGCCGGCCACAAGCGGCGCCAATAACATCACGAATGATCCACCGGCGATTGTAGACCACCACATCATCTCAACCGCATTGGGCGGCAGATTCTGTCCCTGAAGCTGTTCCTGTAATTGTGGTGACTCAAGCTGCATCTTTACCAGAATATCAGCCACAAAATAGAAGAATGTAAAAGTCAGAATCGCCAGAACAACGTACGGCACGAACACTTTTGGTGACTGAGATAATTTTTGAAACCAGTTTGCCGGTTGATAAAAGACCTCCAACAGTCCCTTCAAGGATGAAACATTGGCTGTCGGTTGAAGTGACCGTGCGGCGGTGGTATCAAATTGTTCCATACATAACTCCTCTGAACTCTCCTTGTCTCTTAACGAGAACCGCCGATAAAAGTTTCACTGCTCTTACTTTCCGTTGATACTTACGGTCCGGAATCTTATTCAAATATAAACATAAAAAGATGCCGCCCCATATATTTCAGAGCGGCATCCTGAATCGTTTTTGAACGAAAAGTTCTCAGCCGAACAGCGCCGGACCTACGACCAGTGAGACTATAGCCATCAACTTGATAAGGATATTCATGGACGGACCGGATGTATCCTTGAACGGATCCCCGACCGTGTCTCCCACCACCGCAGCTTTGTGAGCTTCCGATCCTTTGCCGCCGAGCTGCCCGGTTTCGATCCACTTCTTGGCATTGTCCCAGGCGCCACCGGCGTTGGCCATCATCAGGGCGAGCATAACGCCAGACATTGTCGCGCCGGCCAGCATTCCGCCGAGGGCTTCAGCCCCCAGCACATAACCAACCACAATCGGAGCGAATACCGCCGTCAGCCCGGGCGCAACCATCTGGGCAAGAGCGCCTCGCGTAGCAATGTCCACACAGGTCGCCGTATCGGGCTCGGCTTTACCTTCCATAAGACCGGCAATCTCTTTGAACTGACGACGCACTTCAGCAACCATAGCCGCAGCAGCCTTGCCGACAGCGGTCATAGTCAGCGCCGCCACAAAGAAAGGCAGCACACCACCAATGAAGAACCCGATCACCACACGCGGCAACAGGATATTGATATTATCCAGTTGCACTGCCGATGAGTACGCCGAGAACAATGCCAGCGCCGTCAACGCCGCGGAACCTATGGCAAACCCCTTGCCGATAGCCGCTGTGGTATTACCAAGCGAGTCGAGACGATCAGTTATCGCGCGAACTTCAGGCCCCAGCCCCGACATCTCGGAGATTCCTCCGGCGTTATCGGCGATCGGACCATAGGCATCGACCGACATGGTTACCCCGATCGTAGCCAGCATTCCCACTCCTGAGATACCGATACCATACAAACCGGCAAAACTGTAACCGGTGTAAATCGCAATACAAATAACAATAATCGGCAAAAGAACCGACTCCATCCCAACCGCAAGGCCCTGAATGATATTGGTGGCAGCTCCGGTTTCGGACGCTCTTGCTATCTTACGAATCGGTCCGGCTGCGGTATAATACTCAGTCAGTAATCCCAGTATTATTCCGGCGAAATTCCCTCCGATTATTGCATAAAAGACTTTCTGATCGATACCAAGGAAGTCAATAATAATCCAGGACGCGATAAGCATCGCCACCGCCCCCACATAGGTGACCAGGCGAAGCGTGGCCGCCGGATTCATCGACGAAAAAACCTTGACGGACAGCACACCGAGCATGGAAGCCAGGGCGCCGAATGCGACCACCATCAAGGGCAGTTGCATGTAGGCGGCGCGGTTGGCCATTATTTCTCTGACAATATCCGATGTTCCGGTTACGGTAGCCGCGATCGCAATAGTGGCAATGATCGATCCTACGTAAGATTCGAACAGGTCGGCTCCCATACCGGCCGTATCGCCGACATTGTCACCAACATTGTCGGCTATCACAGCCGGGTTTCGCGGGTCATCCTCCGGGATACCGGCTTCAACTTTACCGACCAGATCAGCGCCGACATCCGCCGCCTTGGTGTAGATTCCCCCTCCGACACGAGCGAACAGGGCAATCGATGAGGCCCCCATCGCGAATCCATTAATCACCCAGGCTGTTTTGGGATCACCGAAATAAATATAGACAATTCCGACGCCAATCAACCCCAGCGATGCTACTGTCATCCCCATAACAGCACCACCTGTGAAGGCAATGGAAAGCGCGGATGCCTGACCGCTGTTTTTGGCCGCGGCACATGTTCGGACATTGGCCCTTGTAGCCGCTTTCATACCAACAAACCCGGCCAGCATAGAACAGGCAGCCCCGCCGAGGAAGGCAAAAGCTGTCTGCAATCCGATCTTCCAGTATAAAAGGGCAAAGACTACAACGATGAAAACAACCAATATCGAGTACTCACGCTTCAGGAATACCATCGCCCCGTCATGAATACGCTCCGCGATCTGTTTCATCAGGTCGTTACCGGCGTCACGTCCCCTAATCCAGAAAAAGAGGGCCAGCGCAAAGATAAACCCTAATGTTCCGATCAGGGCAGACAGACAGCCCGGAGGAATACCAAAGATTTCCGTACTTTCCATATAACAGGTTCTCCCGTTGAGAGCTATTATTAGTTTCCTATTCCTATCCTGTTTTGTCGCCGGGGAATATATCTTCACCCGGCCTGGTTGACAAGAGAAATCAATAACCAGTTGGTAGTCAACAACAATAAGAAAGCCGGCGCCTTTGACACCGGCTTTGGGCATATTCAATGTCTGTGATTAGAAACGTTGTATTTTGGCCCGAACCTGTGGGAAACCGGTCCCAACACCGATCCCGAAACTGTTCTCGTAGACCATCCCTCTCATTGTGAACTGTTGATTCCTTGCCTGCACTTCGGCAGTATCGGACGGCAGGTCCCGGAGTTGTACGATTAAAGGAAAATTAGTTGTATCGGTGTAGGCATTAACAGGATGCATGGCAATGAAAACCGAACCGGTCGGCCCGTTGCCGGGGACCAGGTTCACGGCAACATCCTGTTGACCCGGCAACTGTTTCAGGAAATCCTCGCCGGGATATGGCGGCACACGTTGCGAAATATCCACATGGGGGTTGCCGGAGTCCGGCTCATAGAGGTCATAGAAAAGCCCGGTTGACAGCAACTGCCCCTCCGTGCCTCTGATTATCGAATCATGCTCGTTAAAACCAATATAAGCGGGAGGCGTAAACTCTCCGAGACCTACACCCATATCTTCTATAACCGAAGATAATACCCAGCCCTGATAGTACCAGCCAAAACGACGAAGGTCCGGCAGGTTTATTGCAACCTGAGAAAAATTGTCATACCGGCCTTCACGCTCGGGACCGACAACATACGGAAGGGTCACATTTGTTTTTTGCAGATTCCCCTGGCCGCTGTCGCAAACAGTGAAGGTAACCTGATCAAATCGGATTACCTGAACATCGATAGTGTCGAACCCGAATATTCTTATCGTATCTACCAGTCGAATATTCTGGATATCCTCAATACTTGTCACACAGGGGCCTTCATCAGTTGTGAAACTGTCAACCGTCAGGTATTCGATAACTATCCTATTTTCCGGCAGGTCAGTTGTGTCCTGTATCACCCAGTCCTTCTCAGAGTAAACCGAAAACCAGATACCGGCGCCATCATTAGCCGTCCGGTCGCCGTCCGAAGGAGTTTCCATGTTGAACTCTACAGCCGAGTACCACAAGGAATCACTGTACGGAAAGACCATGTCAATTTCGCTGATCCAGGCTGGAGTGATGGTATCCAGAAGCATCACCGGACCGACAACCGGTCCGCTGCCGTCCTGACGCTGAACCGACATGAAAAGCAAGTTATACTTCAAAATGTCATCGTTAAACCGGAACTGGTTACTGTCGGGCCTGGCCAAGCCGGCCGCATCGAGATACTTGTTGGTTTCAAAATTATAAGTAAACGGCTCATCAACTGCTATCGAACCGTGAATACTGTCGTCAATAATAGTATCAGCAACCCACAACTGATAGGTCATCCCCTGTGGTGTAGTCGGCAACCGTTCTGCATACAGGTGAATCAAGGTGGTAGATTTTTCGGTCAGAATATCCTCCGGCTGGGTACACCCCCACCAGGCCACAGCGATCATTAACAGTGGGAAAACTACCAAAAGCCGTTTGTGGCGCCTCAACATCTAAATTATCCTCCTCCGATCAACGACCGGGTTTCGCAAGGTTTCAAACTACAAGCGACAAATATATGGTTTGTCGTAATCTGTTGTCAAGCCTTTCTTTCCGACGATTCCGCTCACCTGAGAGGACGTAACTAACAGTCTGAACATCTAAAGAAAAATATCCCGAAACCGATAAAAAACCTAAAGAACCGTAACAACTTGGCAGGACAGATATTTTGAATAATTGCCCGAAATGTAACGCGGAAATGATCAACCCGCAGGCTGAATACTGCTCTCAGTGTGGCGCTAATGTGAACACCACTCACACGGATGGGAACCAGTTGACCGACGACAACCTGGATTTCGTCGTCACTGAAACGTCCGGACACGACCCCGAGTTCGTAGGGGGGACCAAGAGTTTTGATTCACCTCAGGATGATCTTGACCTGGAGACAACCAGCGACCTGGTTCAGGATGAAGCTCGCGCTCAAAGCAAAAATCACGAAGCGAATGATGAAATTAATCATGCCGCCATCGATCTCAGTCCGATAGGTGACAGCGACTCACCCCTGCCGCCGCCTGTTGACGATCCCCCGATTGACTCGGCGCCGATGAATTCGAGGAGTACACAACCTGATCCGCAGACCAGTGCAGGCCCTTCCGGCGTGGCATCGAATCCCGACGCCCCGCCTCCAGCCGGTAAAGCACCTGCGTCCCCCAGAGGCTCCTACCTTAGCGAGCGTGAGAAAGAAGAGATTATCCGCAAAATCGGCCACCATGAACCGATTTCACCTCCCAAAGCCGATGTCTCCTCTTCCCTTTCGGAAAAACAGACCCCCCGGAACACTCCCAACGAGAATATCGGGTTGCCGGCTCCGAAGATCGCCAAACGTGGTTGCGGCATTGCCTACTTCTATCGTAATTTCATCCAGATTACCGGCAGTCAGCAGCTTCACAAGGATGACGAAGTTGTAATTGCCGACCGTCACTACAAACTCAAACCCAAAAAACTCCGTCCGGGGTTTGTGATCGGAGCGTCGGCGGCGTTGTTTGTCATGACTCTCATTATGATCGGATCCTTTTTGCTGTCAACCGGTGATACCGGCAATGGTGAAGTCATCGGTATTGTTCTCGATCAGTCGGGAGAACCTTTCATCGAAGGAGCCGTCGTTCGCTTCCCGGAGTTAGGCGTGGCGATAAAGTCGACACCGGACGGTTTTTTCCGCAGCGGCAGTATCCCGGCCGGATCTCATAAAATAGAATACCGTATCAACGGCAAAATTATCGGTGAAGCATTTGTGACGGTGGCATCTGATAAAATATCGACTGTAACACTGGAACCGGACGGCAAGGATCGCAAATCCGACACTGAGATGGCCGCAAAGACCTCCCCCAAAACAACCGTAGCCAGGGCTGAGCCTTCAGTATCGCAGTCAGCGACTAAGAAAAACAGCAAAAAATCATCCCGGCGCAAATCCACAAAGTCCACGCCGTCCTATGCCAAACTGAAACTGAAAGCCAATGTCGAAGGCGCCCGGCTGACCATTGATGGTAACATTCTCGGCGCAGGCAATATGACCTACACCCGTCTGAAACCGGGGAAACATAGTTATACAGTCGAAGCCGATGGTTACAACCCGGCTACCGGCACCGTAAACCTCAAGGCCGGTAAAACATTCTCCCTCGAACCGACACTCGAACCGATGACATTGGCCCAGAAAGAACAAACTTACTCCGCCGAGGATTTTTATTTTTCGGGGATCAATAACATAAAAGACGGCAATGTCGAAACAGCCATCGCGGACTTCACAAAGGCTGTCGACAAGGAGCCCGGGTATGGTGAAGCATATTTCGAACGGGCGAAGGCTTACGCCCGGCTCAAGGATAAGGAATCGGCTCACGACGATTATCTCCGAGCGGCTGAAATCTTCCGCTTCCAAAAAGAGATCAACCGGGCCATTACCTCCTATAACTCGGCCATCGAGATGAACAGGAAATCGATCGCGGCTTATCTTGGCCGGGGCGATCTTTATCTGGCCAAAGGTCAGGAGATCGCGGCACTTGCCGACTACGATGAAGTCTGCCGGATCGACAAAAAGAACTCCGCCGGTCATTTCGGTCTCGGACAGGCACGATTCCAGTTGGGCAACTACAAAAAAGCATTAAAGCATTTCAAGCAGGCCCGGTCGCTCGATCAGGAAAATCCGGTTATCTATCAGTATATGATGCTTAGTTATCTGGGGATGGGAAAAATAAACGACGTTCAGAAAACATTCAAGAAGTTCTCAGAGATAGCCACCGAATCCGAGATGCGAAGAATGGCCTCGGACAAGAAGTTTTCCGCGGTAATGGCTGTTATCGAATAACTTTCATGAGCGATAAAGCAACGAGAAAACTGAATTGCTGGCAGTTCAAAAACTGCGGCCGCGAACCGGGTGGTGTTCTGGCTGATCTGATGGGTGAATGCCCCGTAGCTCGTGCTATGAAATACGACGGTCTTAACGACGGTGTAGGCGCGGGGCGGGCCTGCTGGATGGTCCCCGACGCCGCCTGCAAAGTATCTGAACGGACCCGTTCACGAATCGACCCTTGCCATACCTGTGATTTCTACATTCGGGTACTGTTTGAAGAGGAAGATAACGTCCTCTTTCGTTACACATCAGTAACTGCATAGGCAGGGACAGTCATATCAAACAAAAAACGGCAGCGCTTTAAGCTTCTGCCGTTTTTTATATTATTACGAACCCGGTATCGCCTGACTATCAGTCCTTCCGCTTGTCTGCTTCTTCAATCTTCTTCAAATGTCGGTCGAAAAACTCAACCTGTTTGCGATACTCTCTGATCGTGTTTACTCGTTTACCCGCCCCGTGTCCTTCATCGGCGAAAATCAGCGAATCGACGACACCGCCGTTGGCCGCGACGGCAGCCAGAATCTGGCGGGCTTCACCGATCGGCACGCGAGGATCATTGACGCCGTGAACAACCAGAAGCGGTGTTTTGATCAGATGCGCCTTGTGGATCGGCGAGATATCTCTCAGATGTTCCGGGTCACTTAAAGGACCATACTCAGCTTCACGCAACGCCCGCCGGTACGGCTTGGTGTTCTCAAGAAACGTCTGAAAGTTCACGATCCCGACTATATCTATCGCCGCGGAGAAAAGATCGGGATATTCAGTAATCATCCCGGCCACAACGTAGCCGCCGTACGATCCGCCCCGAATACCGATCATTCCGTGCTGGGTATAGCCGTTTTCAATCAGCCAGTCCACTCCCGCCTTGTAATCTTTCAGCGAATTCTTCCGTTTCTTGTAGTTATCCATATTGAGGAAATCACGACCATAGCCGGATGACCCGCGCGGATTTACAGCCAGAATACCGTAGCCGTTAAGTATCAGATACTGGAAGTTGCGCAGGAAAAACGGCTGGAACTGACCCTCCGGTCCGCCGTGAGCATGAACGATAAATGGAATAGGCGTTCCCTTTACATAATCGGGAGGAAGGTACAGAAACGCCGGTATCTCAAGACCGTCGAAGCTTTTGTATTTGATGAGCCGCGGTTCGGAAAACAGGTTGCGGTCGATACCGGCATAGATGGAAAAGGTCAACT
>JAJRTA010000153.1 GCA_024278515.1 Candidatus Zixiibacteriota bacterium | reverse complement strand
TGTAGTTCCAACTCGCATAATCACCGCGCGATCACAATAGGTTTCCTGACCGATCCGGCCCCGTCTATTTCGCAAAAGAGAATGTAAATACCGATTGGCAACCTGCTTCCACTATCCGAACGCCCATCCCAGGTATAGTTTGCATTTCGATAGGTCACGTGATCAAACTGTCGGACAATGCGACCATTGCGGTCGAAGATTTTCAGTTGGTAAGCGGTTACGTCCGGCCCGTCGATTGAAATAAGTACGGAATCCTCAACGCCGTCACCATCAGGGGAGAAGACTTCCGGCGAAACAACTACCTTGAGCTGAGATTCGCTGCCGGTCACCATGACTTGATTCGTTTCTCCCGGAGATCCCCCCGGGTTCTCCGAACGGCCCCACTGTCCGGCATGAATACCCGATTCAACTACTGCCCAGGTGTGGTCATCTTCGAACAGATCGTCATAAGCGAAACGAGAAGCAACCAGTCCGTAATTATCCTTGAGAATTATCGTGTCACCACCGTCATTAAGCGCAGCCCATCGTTCAGGTTCGGTCAGGAGGCCGTCGAACTCAGGATAAAGATCCCTGAACAGTGGTGCCGACCTTGTCAGTACTACATGAGTTCCATAAGGCACCAACAGACTACCATCGGAAATAACATTAGTTTGTTTGTAGTCGCCGATCTGCCATCCGGTCAGATCGAACTCACGGTCAGTGCGGTTTACGACCTCTATCCACTCGGCATCGGAAGATCCGCCCGGACGCGGAGCTGCTTCCGTAAGAACAAAGGGCGGGAAATCTTCTCCGGGGGCTATGAATGCACGGTGATTGTTGCGTTCGCGGTCATCCTCCGGAAGCGATGCTGATAATACAACATACATGGAATCAGTGAACGTGTATTCCATTACCGGAGTAACGGAATCAAGAGGATCGAGCGGATGTATGTCTATTGTGTAGAGCGGTTCGCTATAGCCGGTTTCACCCGGATGGACGGTGAGAGTCGATAGTGACGACAAATTAAGACCGCGGTTGATGATTACGAAGCGTATTGATGTTATACCTTGTTCGACTGTGCACACCAGACTCTCAAGGCCCAGGTCATGCTCTACCGGGGTGACCGAGTTTATGAAGCCGGGTGTGGATCCGTCGAAGTCAACAGATTGTAATATATTATTGGAAGATGATACGACTCTCTCCCACGAGCGACCGTCAAGTCCCGGATCATTCCATCTGAATGTTGAGACGATGAGATTACCATGAAGTATTTCCACACTACCGCCGGAATTGATGAGCGAGAACGAACCCTCGATCGGAGCGACCAGAGCATTCTCGGCCGGTGTATCGCCCCATATCCCGGAGTTGTCACCCCAGCGTTGTTCAAAGGAGGCGCTGCCGTTGCCGGAAACCAGTTTCCGGCAGATGACCAGGTAGCTGTGCGGGGCCATTAAGATGCCGGACGGCAGAACGACAGAAGCACCCTCAACCAGCAACTCATAGTCGGTCAGCATCACGTTTTCCAATGTGTCCGCATACAGCTCGATCCATTCGTAGTTGGTCGCACCTCCCGGTTCATTGACCATCAGTTCATTGACAACCAGGCCGGCTTGAACTTCCGCAAAGCCCGTTAGCCAAACAATGAGCGTAAGATACAGCCTGTTAAAGAACATCCGTCTTACCATACCGCAGTTAATTCTATGGAAACCTGACTCTGTTGTTGCTCCGGGCCGTCTGTGTTGTAGCGATGGCTCAGCTTGAAAGACAGGTTGATACCGTCGAATAACGGCTGCTCGTTCTGTGCGAAAAGATACCAGTACTCGAAACGCCCTTCATTCAAATCATATCTGGATAAATCAGACCAGAAAGTAAAGCTACCCATCTTTTCTGTTTTATGATCAAGCCTCACAAAGAGCGATAAATAATCCGTTCTTTCATCACTTGTATTGTAGGCAATATAACTTCTGACATGTGTGACGCCAGTGTTAATCCGAACCTCAAGACGCGTCCGATGCCGTCGATATTTATCCGGAGGAAATACCCCCGACCGTGGGCGACTCTTTACCAGGTGATCAATACGCCAGGCAACAGGTGTGCCGACAGCGGACACCAAACCGGTAAGCAACTGAAGCTCCGAATTATTTCGTTCAATCCCCGAGTAGATTGCCGAGTTGATCAGTCGTGTCCGTTCCGAGATCTTTACAATCGTCCGGATCATACCCCCTTTCTGACCGGTCCTGCGAGAACTGTATGAATAATCAACAGAGGAGAGTTGTATTGTTCTGTATAGACGCCCCGATTTCCCTCCTCCGGAGAGGTCGATATACCTATCGGCGTAGCTCCATGCGGCATACTTTATTTCCGAGGATTCCCATCTGTGTTGTCCTTCAATTAATAGCCCGGCCGGGCCGTTATTGGTCGAAACCTGCAAGCATGGTTCTATCTGCATGTAACCATTCCGGTAACGATAACGCAGGGGAGCGCTTAATTTGGAATCGTACAGCACAGCTTCGGATTGATGATTCTCAAGCCGGTTGCCGCCGATGACTATTCCGGTGACAAACCGGCCTGTCCGATACGAAACATGGGTCGCAATCGTTCCCAGGCTGTGAGAACTATCACGGTTGTACGAGGAGAGTGTCTCAACCTCGATCGTTTTTCCTTTCAGCTGTAAATACAGACCGTTGTAGCCGCCGTAGTGTGGAAACAGCGCCGACTCTGATCCGAGTCGGTCGGCGTAGTCAAGAATCATTCCCCGGTGTCCGAACGAAACGCCCAGGCCGAGGCGACGGGTGAAATTACCGAGCCGCACCTCGCGCAGGATACGGGTCGGATTATTATACGTCAGGCAGCGGTTGATAATTTGTTCGTTGCCGTATTGATCGCCGCGCAGGTTTCCGAATATAGAGAAACGACCTGCCGGAAAACGGAAGCCCAGGCGGTAGAGATCTGTTTGCTGGTCGCTGAAGCTGAAACGGTAACGGTATCTCAGCTCACCTGATGCTGGACTTCCTGTTGTTATTTTAAGGTACGGTGTCGACTGTTCTTTCTGCAGTTGTGTGGTCAGGGTTGATCGTGTTGTCCGAAAGTGAGCGAGGTTGGGGATCTCATCCAGAGTGTGTAATGCTTCCCGATCTATCCCTTCGTACATGATGTCTCGCAATGTCAGGTAGCGGGTATAGCTTATCTCACCTGTCAGGTATGCTTCAAAAAGTTCATCCTCGGAAAGATAGACGCTGGTTGACAAGTCCTGGGCGTAAACCGGCCAGGACAGCAGCATGGCAATCCCTAGCATCACCAACTTTCCGGTCATGGTTTAACTCAGTCTGTACTTCTTCAGTTTACGGTAGAGGGTGCGTTCGCCGATGCCGAGGATGCGCGCGGCTTCCTTGCGGTTGCCGTTGGTTCGCTCAAGAGTAGCCCGAATCAGTTCCTCTTCCATCTCCTCGAGGGATCCGGCATCCCGGTGGGGCAGACTATCGTCGTACACCTCGGTCGGGTTTTCGCCTGGAAGGTGCGCAGTGATCAGATCTCGAAGCATCCTTACTTCGTTACCGAGGGACAGGATAGCGTGATAGATCAGTTCATGGCCCGCTTCCTCGACCGTTTTGCCGGTGGCCACCGGCAAATGAGTGGCGTCGGCGTACTGTTCATCAAGGAAGCTCTGAACATCATCTGCTTCGACCAGTCCTTTCCCTTTGAGGGCCAGCATACGGTCGGCGAAATTGCGCAACTGTCGGATATTCCCCGGCCAGTCAAAACGAGTGAGCAATTCGAGGGCGGAGTCGGTGCATGTCAGGCCGCCGTGATGACGCCAGAAATGCTGAAGCAGCGGCAGGATATCACACTTGCGCTCGAACAGCGGCGGCAGGACTATTTTCACCACCGCGATGCGGAAGTACAGGTCTTCGCGGAAGGTTCTTTCGCTGATTGCTTCAGTCAGATCACGGTTGGTGGCGGATACCACCCGCACATTGGTTTTGCTCGCCACCGATGAACCGACCGGATAGAAAGTTCCATCCTCCAGCACGCGCAGAAGCTTGACCTGCATTTCCGGCGAAGTTTCTCCGATTTCATCCAGAAACAGAGTACCGCCGTCAGCTTTGCGAAACAGACCCTCCCGGCGGCCGACTGAACCGGTAAAGGCTCCTTTCTCGTGACCAAAAAGTTCCGATTCCAGAAGTCCGGGAGCAAGCGCGCCGCAATTGATGGCGACGTACTGCTTTTCAGCCCGTGGTGAGCTTTTGTGCAGGGCTCGGGCCACCAGCTCTTTCCCGGCACCGGAAGGTCCTACCACCAATACCGACATATCGGTTGCCGCCACTCGTTTGATCGTCTCGGCTACGTTTTTCATGCGTGGGGACCGTCCGACAATTCCGAATTCTTCCAGAAGCTGTTTCGATCTGAGAATGCTTCTGACTTTCTCGATAACCAGTTCCGATCCGGCCGACCCCAGAATAACACCGTCAATATGCTGTGGCAGGTCATTTGCCGTCGGTTCGTCCCCGGCGATTTTCCAGATTTCCGTAAGCCCGTTCACTCGCCTGATTCGCGAAGCTACGGCCGCTGTAAGATCGGTACGGTTCTCATCGAACAGTATCAGGTCGATTCGCGATTCCCTGACCCGCTGATAAACCTGCGGAAGTTCCGTGCAGATATTGACCTCACGGCCGAGTTTATCAAGCCTGAAGCTGTCCAACGGTCCGCGCAGGAGCAAAACCCGACGCATTCGATCATCGATGTCACTGTTCACTTCTTACGTTACTCCTGATTCGTTATCGCTTTTTCTTCAAGCGACTCTTTTTTACAGCGCGGCTCTTTCTTTTGGTCCTTTCGCCTGAACGATTGACGGGGAAGAGGTCTATCTCATTACGTTCTTTGTCGACTTTCAGAATACCGACTCGGATGGTATCGCCGAGTCGGAAGGTCCTTTTCGTGCGACGGCCGATCAAACGGTACTGCTTTTCTTCAAACAGGTAGTAATCGTCATCAATCGCCGAGATACGCACCATGCCCTCCACACCCAGATTGTCGAGCCGAACGAAAAAGCCGAAGTTGGTAACACCGGATATAACGCCGTCGAAATGATCGCCGACATGTCTGGCCATGTAGGCGACCTGCTTGATTTTGATCGCGTCACGTTCGGCTGCCTCGGCCACCCGTTCCGTTTCGGAGCAGTGTTTGCCGACATGGTCTATAACCGAGACAACTTTCTTCGCGAAGGCCGGGGGATACTTGCCGCGGTCAAGTTTTCGCAAAAGACGATGCACCAAAAGGTCCGGGTAGCGTCGGATTGGTGAAGTAAAGTGCGTATAGTGAGAGAAGGCCAGTCCGAAATGTCCGATATTGTTTCGTTGATATACCGCTTTCTGCATCGAGCGCAGCATCAGTTCGTTAATAAAATCAGCTTCGGGACGATGTTTGATGTCGTTGAGAAAACGGGCGAACTGAATCGGTTTGATCGTCGGCGACACCGGAAAACGCAACCCCAGCCGCGACATCATGGCTGAAAACTCCTCGATCCGGTCGAGGCTGGGACGGTCGTGTACACGATACAGAAAAGGTTGCCCCTTGCGGAACACTTCCAGCGCAACCGCCTTGTTGGCCACAAGCATAAACTCTTCAATCAACCGGTGAGCCTCGAGACGGATGCGGTCGCTCATCTCGATTACTTCACCCCGCTCATTAAGCACCAGCTTGGCTTCAGGCAGGTCAAAATCAAGTGACCCCTGCGCGAAGCGTTGTTGTGTCAGTAACCGGGCCAGTTCACGGGCGATAGTGAGAGATTCACGAACTCTTTCAACTTTGGCCGGAAGCTCTTTCGACCCGTCAAACAGCGCCTGGACATCTTCATAGGCTAACCGCGCCCGCGACTTTATCACGCTGTCCGACAGCTCCCACTTCAGCAGTTTCCCCTTGAGATCAAAACGCATCGTGCAGGTATGAGCCAGTCGTTTACGATTCGGCTTGAGCGAGCAGACATCGTTGGACAGAACCTCGGGCAGCATCGGAATAACCATGCCGGGCAGATAGACCGAGTTGCCGCGTTTGAACGCCTCACGATCGAGAGCGCTTGAAGGTTCCACGAAAAACGACACATCAGCAATGTGCACGCCCAGTGTGTAGCCGTTGTTGTCGCGTTTCACGTGGACAGCGTCATCATGATCTTTGGCGTCTTCCGGGTCGAT
>JAJRTA010000152.1 GCA_024278515.1 Candidatus Zixiibacteriota bacterium | reverse complement strand
CCACATCCAGTCCCAGACTGTCAAAATAGCGGTAATAATAATCGCGGCACTTCGACCACGGTTCCGAAGCCGGAACACGGGGGCCGAAAGCCACCTGCTCGCCGAGGAACCGATACGACCGAGTCCCGTCAAAATCGGGAGGAGGAGTATAGTCGGATGAACAGGCGGTAATACTCACGGCAACAACAAAAGCCGGCAGAAGCAGTTTTACAGATCGGATCATTGATTCAATGTGAACGAAATCGAAGGGCAAGTCAATTGAAAACCTGATCGATCAGAACCGTATCTCGGCCCAAATCGATACTTCGCGGGAGTGTCGTTTCTGGTTGCGATAGTTGTCGGAAGAATCCTGCCAGCGTGTCGACAGACCGCCTTTGATCTGGCGGCTGAAGGTGTAACCGATAACCGCACTCCATGAAAAATCGGTTTTATCCTGTGAAGCGACGTATGGTTTCCCGCCGGTGGAAGTTTCAGCCTTGGTCGAGTTGAACTTTGCGGTGAGAGTGATGGAAACCTGTGACTGGAATTTCAACCGTCCGAAAATGGGAATACCGATCCCGCCGGGAGCACGGAATGAGTACTTGGTATCAAGAGCCAGCGAACGCGTGGTTGCCCTCGATTTCGACTGCGGGGAACCGTTGGACAGGTTGAATTTCTCTCCTTCTTCCTTCGATACCGTATAGTTGGCATTCAGACTAAGGTCGCGGAAAACCTTGAAATTGATCGCCAGCAGAGGGTTATACCGTATGGATGTGTTTCTCTGCGTGTAAAAACCACCGTCGAGATCCCTGGTCTCCTTCATCGACCGCGAGAAACCTGTGCGAGGGGAGAAAATCTGGATCATGCGATTAACCAGCGGTTTCAGAAGCGGGAGTCTTTTGAACTCGCTTATTCTGATTTTCAGATCAGGGAACGAAGTGGAGATGTTCTCTTTTCTCGATCCCTGTTTGATTACATCACGACTGATGCTTCGTGAAAACGCAATATCACACGAGATCCCTCCCAAAAGATCAAAGCCTGATGACGCGTCGTACGACACCCCTTCACCGGCTGAAGGCGCGCGCGACTGACTGGTCGTGGGCACATCGGTTTCCAGCTCCAGGCCGTAGCGGTAACGCCAGGCCGGGCGTTCGAGAGCGCCGGGGACCGAGCTGTTATATGACTCGGAGTACGAATAGCTGGGAGTCTTGATCCATCCGGTCAGAAAGCGCATCAGAGCCAGCGGGTAATCATAGAAAGGACGTCCTTTCTTGTTCTCATGCTTTTCTTCCGCCTTTTGGGTATTGCGGCGACGACCCGAAAACCTGCGTCCCTGATCTGAGGATTTCTTCCCGCGCAGAAATGCTATATGGTCGAACTTCCCTTTGACCGACCAGGAACGAGTCATTTTCGTGTGACGGGCTTCGATTGTGCGATCCCAGTTGTCACTGTAACCAGCCTGATATCCGAATTGAGTCGTAAACCAACTGAAGATTTTCGGGTCGTAACCTGTTTTGAATGACTGCGAATAGTTGGTTTCAAGGCCGAACCTGAAATCATTAAGCGACAAATTGACCTCATCATGGTCGGAAAGATCGCGCTTGGTGGAGAAGTTGAAAGATGTCTTGATATTGTCGAACAGATCATACCCGATATCCATACGGCCGTCGAAGTTTCTCTTGTACGTCGAACGAATAGTTTTATCGGGGTTTTCCGAAACGCTGATATTACGGCTGAAGGCCCCGGAGAGTTTCCATGTTGACGGATAAAGGCCCAGCCTGGTCGACGAAATCCGCTTGAAAACCGGAATCGGTTTGGTCCAGAAAAATATAGGCGGGCGCGGCATTCCTTTGATACCCATATCCAGATTGGAACTGAGTGTAAAGGTCTCATTGAAGCCGTAAGGCTGTCGCACACTTCGGGTAGTGGTTCGTCCGTAATTGACCCGGCTGTTGATACGATTGAACAGGATATCGAATAATAGGTTCCTGCCTTTGTGACGGAACGACTGGCTGACCGTAAAGCTGCGACTTTCGTTGACATCTCTTTCCGCTTCTCTGACTTTTTCCGGCAAAACAATATCGGTGCCGGTCCTCAGAAGCGGCGTCAGGGTACTCTTGCGGTACGAGAAGGTAACCGGGATATTCGCTCCCCACGACGGCGGCAGGAATTTGTGAACATTGAGTGAGACATTGTAGCGATACGATGTCGAGGTGCGACCGCTGCCGAGATTATTATTGCCGCCTCCCTTGGTCGCCGAGGAGATCTTGCGGAAATAAGGGTCCTGCGAGTTGAAACCGAAGCTGTAGGTAATCAGATCAGCCAGCGAGCCGCTTACCGATAATTGTCCCGCGGTGCCGACATCTTTACGTACACCGGTCACGCGCAGCTCATCCAGCCAGATATACCCGGTCAACCGCGACGCATCGGATCTGGATGTGTTCACTATACCGGCCGCGAAATACCGTATTTCGTTCAGGTTCGGACTGCCCTTTATGCGATACACCGAGTTGGTGTCATCCAGCGGCCGGGGCTGCCCTGCGGCCTGCATCCGCAACAACGAATCTTTGAAAGCGGTCAGTTCGTTGAAGTCGAATTTCACGTAATTTGAAGGGTTCCATCCGGGCTGAATAAAAGTACGGTACTCGTAGAAATTGTCCTGGTTCGACCCGATCCGGAAAAAGAACCTGATATCGGGGTTCAGCCCCAGCAATGTATCGCCATAGACATACATTTCAAGATTCTGGTAACCGGAGTATTTATCGACCTGAATAAGTTCTTTGGTCGCCAGACAGGTATCGACATTGTTCAGATTTTCAAACTGCAACAGGAGCCCGCGTTGCGCTTCGATGACATTGGTAGTCCTGCTCTTATACGGTTCAACTCCGGGCGGTGGAATGAAAGTGCCGTCTTCCTCACTGGCCGACGCAACCACAAACCGCGTCTGAGTATTGACATCGGGGGTGATCACACTGTCCCGCCAGTTGGACTGCACAAAATACCACGCTGCTATTTCCACCGTATCCGGCTTGGCGTCATCCATCGGGTCAGACTCGAACCAAACCCGCACATGAGTTACATCCTCCCAGCGAGCCGGAACACCATCCTCCACAATCGTATCGATCGCCGTCGAATCCTGAATCGGGATGCGGTAGGTCCACCAGCGACGATCCTCGGAGACATTGCGCGGCCAGTCGGAATCGGGCACCCGGAAGGAGTCGGCCTCGAAATCTATCACATAGGAGAAATAACTGTTGGTCGTATTGAAACCCCGGTCGAGCACTTCCTTGTCGGGGCTGCCCTGAACCGACGGATCGTTGATATTGCCTTCGGTTCCGTTGAGCCATTCGTAACGGATCGACTCATCATCCCAGTCGATATCATCGCAACCTGACGGCAGGGGACATTTCCCGTCACCGAGAAAGTACCAGTTATCTCCGGCCGGATCTGTAGTGATATGTTTGATCTGTTCGTAGAATTCCGATTCATCCGGGTCGGCCAGACCATCAAGCCCCAGGTCTTCCTCAGGCTCGACCGCACCGTTCGGCACCCCAGTGACAATTCCATCTTCCGAATCAGGATACTCGTCACCGTCGATATCTTCGTTGATACGCCCGAAGTCAAAATGCAGTTTACCGCTCGTGGCTCTGGCGCGAATCTCCAGAAGCTGGGCCCGCTTGGGATCAATCCCGTACATACGGCGCATGATACCGGCCCACGAACCCAGTCCGAAAGCCACGGTATCTATCTGCAACTGATTGTCGACCAGGCTGGTATCGGTTTCAAAATGCCGCGGCCGGAATATCAGCCGGAGCGTCCTGACCGTCCCTTCACCCTGAGCATAATCACGGTTCCAGACATCATCGACCGACACCAGGTCGCGGGGAGTATGCCAGAGCATTCTCCCGCGAACGTAATCGCTGCCAAGAGTCGCCGGTTTGGAGGATTGCGTCCATGATGTTCGACTGGTGCGCAACGACAACTGGTCCAGAGCCGATTCGAAATCGTCAACATAGGCCGCTCCTTCAATGTTGGGATCGGGATGGGAACGAGCGATTTCACCGGAAATGGACAGGTTGGAGGGAGCCTCGGTTTCTATCAGCGGCAAAGCATCAACCATACGGGTGAGGAACCCGGGCCGTAACGTAAGCGACGCATCCAGATCATACACCATCGCCCGGGAGGTTTCCTGTCCTACTCTCGGTTTGCGATCTTCCGCTTTGTCCGATTTATACAGGATAGTCGACCCGATACGGAAATCCTTGGAATACTCATACTCGATTCTGCTCCCCAGCAGGGTCTTTTTCTGAAGGGCGAGGAAAGGCGCGTATTCGAAA
Organism: Candidatus Zixiibacteriota bacterium; assembly: GCA_024278515.1. Lineage (GTDB taxonomy): Bacteria > Zixibacteria > MSB-5A5 > GN15 > FEB-12 > JAJRTA01. The sequence goes on along the minus strand of JAJRTA010000152.1, from coordinate 7,412 downwards.
TCGATGGCCAGTTCGACATTTGGATCCAGCGCTTCCGGACTCAGAAGCGTAATCTGACCGAAACTATAATCTATCGTGTAGTCCGTGCCCTTTCTCAAAAGAGCGCCGTTAGCCGTGATACGTTCCGAGTTCTCGATGATATTAGCCCGGTTCAGCCGGATAATAGAGCCACGTGTCTTGGTGGAAATACGCAGGAAGTATTTGCTGTTGTCCTGCTGAGCGGTGCTGTAGGTAGTCGATTCGTAAATCTGGGGTACCGTATCCTGCAGGGGCTGGGTGACGTTGCCGGCCGCATCGGTGAAAGTGCTGGTGGTATTGAACGGTTCCCTGTTAGGGAAAATGATCAGCCCCCAATCCTTTCGGTATATCTCCGGCCTGTCATCTACCTGTCCGTCGGGTATTTTCTGATCGGCGCTGTTATACTGATCCAGACCAAGTATCTCAAGGTAGCTCATGGTCTGTCCGCCCAGTGTCTGGTAGTCGTACACGCTGTTGCTGTACTCACTGCCGGCCAGCCCCTTCAGCACCTTGAGGTTCAAATCCTCCAGATCGACACCACGAGCCACGCTGTAACAGTTTCGCCACATCAGTTTCCAGGACTGATGGAACGGGTTGGGGGTTTTGTGCCTTAAAATCCTCAACCCCAGTGAATCACCGGTCGTACCGAAATTCAGCGATCCGATAGTCAGGGTATCAGCGCCACGTTCGATCTGGATATATGCGCCAAGGGCGAGATTGCGCCCTTTCTCCGAATTGAACACAACATAGTGCTGGTTTCGATCCGGATCATCGTACCAGATATAGTTGTCGCGATCAACCTCCTTAACGTAAACACCGAATACCCTCTCATCTTTGTACGCTTCCGGCTCGTTGGGATTAACCATAAAAGTAGCGATACCGTCGGCTTCGAGGATGTCGGTGCTGCTTCTCATTTCCTCGTAGACAATCAGGTTGACCACTTTGTCGTCAGCCTGAAACTCGCCGGGATATCCCAGGTCGAAAATCCTTCCCCGCGCAAACTCATAATCACGGATAATGGTCGCGTTCTCTTCCCCGCCCGGCGTGATGGCGATACGGTCAGCCGAACCTTTCTCCTGCGATGCGATCACCGTCATCTTGACCCCGCCGAGCTGCGCCGCCGCCTTGATCCCGAACAGACCATTTACCCGGCCGGAATAACCGGCCAGCGTCGATTTGAGACTGAGATTGGTGTTACCGGCTTCTATCGTCTTCAGGATGTCGTCATCATCCCCCTTGTACCGAATCTGAAGGCGGTTCTCAAGCGGTATATTGGACCGGCTGTCCTGCGAGACCTTGACCTCGATCTTGGTGCCTATCGTACCGGTGATATTAAACTGCGAAACCTGTTCCATGTTCAGAGAAGGGAACCGGGACTGGCGATAAGTATCGGAGTTGGCGGCGTCGGTCCAGTTGGAGCGGCCCGAGAATGTGATTCGTTCATAGCCGGTAACCTTCAAACCGGCGCCCCCTTCTCCAAACATTCGATCCAGTCGTTTGGGCAGAGCCACCCTGATACCGAGACCGCCATCCCCTTTTTTCCGGTTCGGGTCGGTGAGCGCCCTGGTTGTTACAGCCTTGAACTGCTCGCGGGTGCTCCGGATCTTGCGGTATTTCATATAAGCGCGGGCGTCGGCTGATACCGGGATCAATTTCTTTTTAATACTGCCCCGTTTGTAATACTGAGTGTTGAAAATAAGCGACGAATCCGAGGCGCGAGCTCGCTCCAAAGTCGGGGAAAGTTTCATCCGCGGGTTGATCAGCGGAAAGGTCAGCGGATACAATGCGGCCGAAAAACTGTAATCCGGCTCGGCGTAATCCGATACGTATTCACGGGTATTATCAAACTGGAGAGAAATATGACCATCAGCAAATACCGGGCATACCGATACTGCGGCCATGACCGCGATGGTCGAAAGAAAAATGAGCTTTTGACAAAGCGTCCTGGTCACACTCAACTACGAGTAAAATGTTCGTTTTATTTCATTAAAAAAATATCGATATCACTCCTGTACGTTTAGAATTGGCCAACCTGTATTACTTCTTCCTCTAACATTATACCATATTTTTCGAAAACTTTCACCTTTAATTTATCGGCTAAACGCCTGATATCCTTTGATGTCGCCCCTCCTCCGTTGATGATGATATTGGCGTGGCGCGGACTTACGCGCGCTCCGCCCACCGACATACTCTTGGCACCGATCTCTTCCAGCAGCCGACCGGCCGGTATTTTGCCATGCTTGCTCTTTTCATCCGGTATATTCTTGAAAATACACCCGGCGCATTTATCGGTCGGCGGAAACTTGGCCTCGCGCTCGGCCAGAATAGAGTCGATTTTTTCTTTAATCCTGACCGGGTCACCCTTGCTGAGCCTGAAAGTCGCCTCGACAACAATTTCACCGCTTGTTTTAAGAATCGAATCTCGGTAACCAAAACGCAGGTAATCAGAACCGACTGTTTTGACCCGACCGGCCTTATCGACCAGGGTCGCCGAACTGAGTATCTGCGCCATATCCCCTCCGTAGGCGCCTGCATTGCCGTAAACCGCGCCGCCGACCGTGCCCCGGATTCCAGAAGCGAACTCGATGCCGGTCAATGAGTTATCAGCCGCAAACCGGACCAGGGCCATAAGCTCCTCGCCGGCACCGCAGACTATTTCATTTTCTTCAACCAGCTTCATACCGCCGATTCCAGTATGAATAATCAACCCATCATAGCCTGCGTCGGCAACCAGAAGGTTGGACCCGCCTCCGACAACCATGAACTCCAGGTCGAGTCTATCGGCCGCCGACACAGCCTGAATCATTTCTTCGACCGTGGTTACTTCGATAAACAGCCGGGCCGGACCACCGGTCCCGAACGTGGTAAACTCAGACAGGGAGCGATCGAATTCCAGTTGCTCACCGAATTCCGCGATCAGGGCCTCTTTCGAGATCATACTTGCCGATTTTGAATTAGCTGCCATTTCCACTAACTTTCAATATACGGATTTATCCGAAAGGCCCAAGCCAAAAAGCCAAAACCGGCCCCCGACCGGGTTATTTTGTTTCGGTTTCACCCGGGGATTTATCAGGGCTTTTTGTTTCATCCTGCTCATTTTTGCTCGATTCTTCGTTTTCGCCGGAATCCTCCGCAGAATCGGGCTTGTTTTCGCTGGCAGACTCAGCCGGTTTCTTGAGTTCATCGACGTAATTAAGTCTGAGTTCATACAGCACATGCTCGATGAGTTTTCGTTCCTCTTCGGAAAGATTGCCTTCGGTCTTATCCCTGATCATCGCCAGCATATCAATTGAGTTTTTGGCCAAATCGAGATTTCGCTCGATTTTACCGGTCAGGGGGGAGGCGATTTTGCCCATTTGCTGCATCGCTCCGCCCTGAAGTGAGATCACAAGCTGAAAAAAGTGCGAGTCCATTTTTTCGCCGGTTTCATTCATGTCCTGTTCCTCTCGTTCTCAATTCCTATTTATCGATCAGATATAAAGTTAGCCGCCGCCCAGAGCAACTGAGCGGGAGTCGGCCTGCAATTGCAACTGTTTAAGTAAACGGCGGTGAACCTGGTCCGGTTTACTGTTATCTTTATGAAGTAAAGTAAGCAGATTTCTTGCCGCTTCGATCAGATCACGGTCCGAAGACAGCCGCGCCACTTTCAACTCCGGCAAACCGGACTGCTTCACCCCGAACATCTCCCCCGGCCCGCGCAGTTCCAGATCGGCCTCGGCGATCGCGAAGCCATCAGTGGTCGAGCAGAAATACTCAAGCCTGCGGCGGGCCATATCGGACAGCGGCGGATGAGCCAGCGCCACCAAAGTCGACTGTTTGTCGGATCGTCCGATCCGTCCGCGCAACTGGTGCAACTGGGCCAATCCGAACCGTTCGGCATGTTCGATCACCATAAGAGTAGCATTCGGGTTGTCGATACCGACTTCGACCACAGTGGTGGCCATCAGTATTTGTATCCGACCGTCCCGGAAATGCCCGAGGATTTCATCACGCTCGGACGGTCTGATCCGGCCGTGCACCATACCGACTTTCAGGTCACGAAACACTCCCTGAGTCAGCTCGGCGTAAGCATCATCGACACTCTCAAGTTCGATCAGTTCCGACTTCTCAACCAGCGGGTAGATTATGTACGCCTGCCCTCCTTTTTTTACCTCATCGATCACGAACTGATGAACTTTATCACGCGCCTCATGCGGCCGCCAGACCGTTCGGACCGGTTTGCGACCGGGCGGCAAACCCTCGATAGTCGAGATATCGAGATCGCCGTACAGAGTCAGAGCCAGTGTGCGCGGGATCGGCGTGGCCGTCATAACCAAAAGGTCCGGGTTGTCACCCTTGGCGTGTAACCGGGACCGTTGCTCAACTCCGAAACGGTGCTGCTCATCGATAATGACCAGCCCCAGCTTTTTGAATGACACATAATCGTATATCAAGGCATGAGTGCCGAAAAGTATGTCCACAGTCTGCCCGGCACATGCTTCGGCCACACGTTTTTTCTCACCCGGTTTCAAGCTGGAGGTCAGCAACTCGCAGGTTATACCGAGATCGTTCAGAAACGGCTCCCAGGTACGAAAATGCTGCTCCGCGAGAATCTCGGTCGGCGCCATAAAGGCCGCCTGAAGTTTATTCTCCGCCACGTAAGCGGCCGCCGCAACTGCCACTACCGTCTTGCCGCAGCCGACATCCCCCTGAAGCATCCGGGTCATCGGATGAGCGGACCGGAGATCATCAAATATCTCACGAGTGACTTTCTTCTGACCTGAGGTAAGCTCAAAGGGCAGGCTTTCTTTGAAGGTGCGGAGTTTGTCGCCGGGAGGCTGGTACTTATGCTTCTTGACCGTTTGATCTTTCCGGGCGCGGCGACGGAAAGCAAGATACAGAAAACCAAGCAGTTCATCAAAAGCCACCCGACGGCGGCATGCTTCCAACTGTTCACGATTATCCGGAAAGTGGATTTTGGCAATCGCCGTGTGCAGGTCGATCAGCCGGGATTGTTCGCGCACCTCGGCCGGTAACAAATCATCAAGCTGCTCGGTCAGATTGGCCAAAATGAACGAGGTGATCCTTCGGATCGACTTACTGCTCAGGCCGGCCTTGTTAAGTTCGGCTGTCTGCGGATAGACCGGTATTATCCGCCCCGCGTGAACCATCTGCGAGGAGTCGTCTTCCAGCCGTTCCAGGTCCGGGTGCACGATCTGATAACCCCGGAAATACGACACCATCCCGGTCGCGGCGAAAAGCTGACCTTTTTTGAAAGTCCGCTCCCAGTACCTGAGGCCGGCAAACCAGAGCAGCGATATCGCGCCGGTGTCATCTTCGAGAATAACCTCGTAACGCCGTCTGCGTCCGTGCAGAACACCATGCGCCCTGACCGTGCCAATTATTGTCGCCGGCTGATCCACCTGAAGTTTGTTAATCGGCACGACACTTGTGCGATCCAGATACTGCCGGGGGAAATAAAACAGCAGATCGCGCACGGTATTCAGCCCATGCCTGCCGAACGCTTCGGCTTTGCGCGGTCCGACACCTTTAACGTACTGCAATGGAGAATCAAGTTTTAGATCAGCCACTGGTAAATCAGTTCCTCGCACTTCGCGCGTCTATTGTCTGACCGGTGATTCCGTATATCGGAATCGTCGCGCCACTTTCAGTTTTTCATACTGTTCAATTGAGAACCACGAGTCAAGGGGAAACCAAACGACGATTAAAGTCACACCGGACCTTGCAGTTTGACACAATCCCCAGCTTGGTCACACCGGATTTGATCCGGCAGCCACTTCACTTCGTGTCATGCTGAACTCGATTCAGCATCCAGGAAACAAATGTACATGGATACCGGGGCAGACCCGGAATGACTTGCCGTAATGAACACTGCTGAGAACGTTACAGGCCACGAAACATCGTCACCCCGGACTTGTCCGGCAGCCGGCACCTCAGTTGTACAATCGGCCTGATACCGGATTCTGTTTCGTCATAGTCGGCATATCACTCAAACACTCCCACGCTGTCCAGGTACGCGTCAAGCCAGGCGGTATCCTCGGATTCGTGCCGAAGGGGGCCTTTATAACCACGTTCCGCCGCAATCGCAGCCACCCGCCCCTGACCGTTCATCAGCACGTCAGGGATTTCATCCGCTATCGGGTCGGCGTACGCTTCGGAAATACCGATAACATACCACCCTTCGGTGCGAATCCGTTCCACCAGCGCGTCGATAAACAGAGCGGCCAGATCATTTTCGTGAAGCAACAGTACATGTTTCGGCGACCGGCCCAGAGTGCGCACAGCAAGGGAGTCGTAAAACAGAATCCCGGACCAGATAATATCGACATAGACATCACGGAGCAGGTCGTAGTCGATTTCACGACCCTGCCTGACAGTGGTCTGAAACAATTTGTTCAGATACCAGTCGAAAGTATTAACCGTGACATAGCCGTTGGAAAAACCGTTGTTGACCAAAAATTTCCGCACACTGTCACGCACCTGGCGGGTACGGCCTTCATGCAGATAGGGATACCGAAACCAGCCGGTCTGGGTGGGATACAGGTCCAGCTCGTGATCGGCGCGAACGATCTCGGTGAAAAATCGACCGGCGCCGACTTTGTTGAGATCGGGATGGTTGTGGGTGTGGTTGGCGATCATATGACCGGCCTCGGAGTACATCATGAGACGCGTCCGTCCCGAAGCCTGATCAAGCCGATCGGTCACGCAAAAGAACGCCGTCTGCTGAACACCTATACTGTCGAATTTTCGAACCAGCATCTTTGTTCGTTCCATACCGCTGAGATAGCTGTCCCCTCCGGGGGCATCATCAAAAGTCAGCGCGATCTCACCGGCCCGCACGGTAAGAGCGGCAGCCAGCAACAATGTCGTTGTCAACAGGTACAATATCTTGTTCATTGCGTATACATGCTTTAATAACCGGCGTCCCCAAAGTAACCGACACTTATCGATGCCACAACCACAAAGACGCGCCGGATAAGCAGGAAAATGAAAATAAAGGAGACTCGATATGCAGAACTTTGAGTATCACAACCCGGTGCGAATACTTTTCGGCAAGGGGCAGATCGCCGGACTGCCAAAACTGCTCGACCAATCGCACAAAATAATGATGATCTACGGGGGAGGGTCGATCAAAAAAAACGGCGTTTACGAACAGGTTACCAACGCCTTGTCCCGGTTTGAAGTGACGGAATTCTCCGGGATTGAACCCAACCCGCAGTTTCAAACATGTATGAAAGCCGTCGATCAGATCAAAAACGAGAAAATCGATTTCCTCCTGGCGGTCGGCGGCGGTTCGGTGGTGGACGCGGTTAAGTTCATTGCGGCGGCGGTCAGATTCACCGGAAATGACCCGTGGGTGATTCTAAGCAAGTGGAAACCGGTACGTGATGCTG
>JAJRTA010000151.1 GCA_024278515.1 Candidatus Zixiibacteriota bacterium | reverse complement strand
TTTCCGACTCTCTGTCGTGTCTATGGTCATCTGTTCACCGCCGGCGGAGCGCCTGAGGAGAATGCTTCTATCAGCGCCCGGCTGCCCGCCGGAGTGGTCCGTTTCGGTTTGACCGTGATCTCACCGACGGCTGTAAACAGCACCAGCGACAGTACCGGTGATTTCTATCTCGACCTGGTGCCGTCGGATTCGCTGACCCCGGCCGGAACAAAGTATGAGTTCACGATCAACCGGTCCGATGGAACGATTCTCAGGCAAAGACTGGCCGTCCCGGATTCATCGAGTTGGCGGCTCACCTGGTAATCAGGGATGTAATTAATCCATTAGAACGAGGAGTGTGTATTTATGGAAAATTTTTTATTCGATATCGGTTCCTGGTTCGGCTTGATCGGAACTGCTTCCCTCGCCCTGGTCACTTATCTGACCAAAACCTACCTGGCCCCCTATCTCAGGACCGGTAACCGTCTGCTCTATGCTAAGTACATTGCCGCTATTGCGGACGAGTTGACCGACGATCTCATAGCCCGGTATCCCGACAACGAATGGCTGGAACATCTTGATGACGTAGTCGACAAGGTGATCGAAATATGCGGCATCTCCCCCGAAGTAGCCCGGCGAGCCACCCGGGCCGCGGCTGCCCGCAAGTAAACGGTTATCATCGCCACGAATAAAGGCCACCGGTCGCCGGTGGCCTTTAATATTCTCAGGGTTGTCGTAATCGGTAAATCGGTAGTTTTAATAGCACGGCGTACCGGCCAGGCCGAATGTGAAGTTCATGTAATATACGACGTCAGCGATATTGACAAACCCATCACAGTTGGCGTCCGCTCTTGGGGGACCACCGACCGGCGGCGGACCGGCGGCGGTGATATAGTCGATCAGGTACACCAGATCAGCGATATCCGACGACCCGTCGCCATCATAATCACCGGCGGTATAGAAACCCTGACAGTTATAGCGTAGCAATACGGTCGCGGCGTCACTGTGACCGGATCCGTCGTGACCGGTGGCGGTAAAATAGTAGATGCTGTCCTCGGTCAGATTGAACGGAGTCCAGTTGAACGACCAGCCGTCAGTCGGATCAAAATCGGCTCCCACGGTAGTGCGGGAAACAGTGTATGCCTTCGGAAGCAACGAAATCATCAGGTCGACATTGTGCCATGTACCGTTGAGTAAAACCTGGTTTATCCCGAAGTAGTTGCGTATCGGTATTTCTTCAATCAAACCGTTGAGCGGATTGGAAACACGAATCAATGGATCGATCCCCGGCTCGGGCCACCCCGGGAATCCATCCAGGGCCAGCCAGGTGCCGGTATTGCCGCTCAGTCCGATGGCCACCGATCGCTCCTGTTCTTCAAGCCAGTTGCGCATATCGAAATAACCGGGGTTACGCATATAATCGAAGTCGAGCATGTTGCCTATGGGCGCGAAGTAACTGCCGAGTCCGGTTATAATATCTTCATCATAGGTGCCGCCGTTATCCGGGCTTGAAAAAGCGGCCGCCAGATTCTGAGCCAGTTGCAAAGGAGTCAACACCGTGCTTCCCTGCTTGATAAGATTGGGGTAGCCGTTGTCGCCCCAATAATATGTGGCCAGGGCAAATGCTCCTCCGGCGACAAGATAAGGGTCCACCGAGGTAACACCGACCGTCCTGAGACCTTTCGAAAAACCGATACTGCCCGCTTTGCGCTTGATGTCTATATAGCTCATATCTTCGTCATTGACGGACATCAGCAAATCCAGCGGATTGCAAAAATCCGAACCGGGCTGAGGGCTGATAATCAAAGGCGTCGGCGGGGTCGGTTCCAGGTACAACGTCACGCTGTCGGAACTGCTCCGACCGAGAGTGTCCATAGCGGTCACACGCAGAGTATAATTTCCTTCGCTGACCGCGGAAAAGTTCCAGTCGATACTGAACCCGGCTCCGCTGGTTACGGCAGAGGCGCCGTCACGCAGGGGGCTGGTGCCGTCAAAGTCCCGTCCTATCTCCGTAAAGGCTCCCCCCAGTGAATACTCGAACGACATATAATCAATTATCGTGGATCCCGACAAATCCTGAGCCCAGAGATCCGCCGACCCGAAAAGCGTACTGTTGTCATAAGGTGAGAGTATAACCACATTCGGCGCCGGCTCGGTACCGCCGCCGCTGCCGCCGGTGGTTCCGACAACATACATGGCCAGTTGGCCGGGAAAGATATAGTCGGGGTTATCGCCAAGATCGTACCAGCCTATTGTCGTATCCCAGATATTATAGGAGAGGCATGATCCCGGGCTATCATCGGTTACGAGGGCCGGTTGTGAAGTCGGATTCATCCCGGCTCCGAGGTAAAAGCCCGCAAAGAACGGGCCGTTCACTACAATCGGCGGGTCGAATGCAACCCAGATATCATAGGCGTTGGCGTCCGGTACAAAATCCTGATAGGTCGGTGATATCTCGACAATCTCTCCCGGGAACGGACAGGCGGGATTTGTCATATCCACCGACTCGATATCACCTTCATAGGTAATTGTCGTCGTATCGGAAAAAACAAGAATAATGTGTACTTCGGACACGCTGAACGGATACGGATTGGGGCACGCCTGAGCGGGATCGAGATATACCTTGTAAAGCTCGTCGCCGATGATCCAGCTATTGATCATCCAGACCAGCGAGTCGACGGCTGAAATCTGACAACTGTCAACCGCGGCCAGACTGCTGTTCGGTCGCAGAAACTGCAAATCATAGTTGGTAAAAGGTACGGCCTGTGTCGATTGCTTTGGCCGAGCCTGGGCAGAAACAGCGACCAGTAACAGTATCATCAGGATTATTGCTATCGTCCGGCGTGCCATGCGCTTACTCCTCAATAGGTGGTATTTACCGTGTTTCTCTTGATTATCGGCCATTCCGCACATATTTTTAGCCGCCCCGCCGGGTCAGTATAGGCGGTGTGAACAATTTCAGCGCCGCGGTGTTACTGATTATGTAAAAAAGACCGGAAAAGGACATATTAACCTAATGCCCGCAGAAACCGTCAGAAAACCTCAATGGCTCAGAGTGACCGGCTTTACCGGCGAGGGGTACCGGAAAGTCGACCGCAGACTGAATGCTCTCAGACTGAACACGGTCTGCCAGGCGGCCTCATGCCCCAACCGTGGAGAGTGCTTTAACCGAGGTACGGCCACTTTCCTGATTTTAGGCCCTTTATGCACCCGGGGCTGCCGTTTCTGTAATATCGCCACCGGCAAGCCTCAGCCGGTCGACCCGGACGAACCGGCCCGCCTGGCCCGTATGTGCTATGAACTAAAGCTCAAACATGTAGTGGTTACTTCGGTCAATCGGGACGACCTCCCTGACGGCGGCGCCAAACATTTCGCTGAAACTATCGCCGCAATCAGAAAGACACTTCCGGCGGCGGCGGTTGAGATATTAACGCCGGATTTCAGAAATGCCCCCCAGGCGGTGGATATAATAATCAAAGCCAGCCCGGATGTCTTTAATCATAATGTCGAAACCGTCCCCCGGCTCTACCGCCGCGCCCGCCCCGGCGCCGTCTATGAACGATCGTTGAACTTGTTGCGGGATATCGAACAACGTTCCGATATCTTCACCAAGTCCGGACTGATGCTCGGGCTGGGGGAAACTACCGATGAACTCAGGAAAGTTTTCGATGATCTTGCCGCTATAAATGTATCGATGCTCACCATCGGTCAGTACCTGGCCCCTTCGAACTCCCACCTGCCGGTGGAACGGTATGTTACCCCGGATGAGTTCAGCAGGTTAGGTGAGATGGCGATGGCTTCAGGTATTCCCAAAGTTGTTTCCGCTCCCCTGGTTCGATCCTCCTACCGGGCCGAAGAATTCATCAATCTGTAAAGCGGTTCCGCAGTAAGTCCAATTATTAAACAAAAGCCGGTCGGGGTATGGGCTTTCCTGTCGTTCGTCCGATAGATGAGTAGGTGACCGGAGTAATTTCATGATGATACGAAACCAGCCCATAAGTATTGTTGTCGTAGACGATGAAAAGTACATCTGTAATATAATCGTCGAAGCTCTCGCCTCTGAAAAATACGAGGTCCGGGCCTTTTCCGATCCCCGGGAGGCGTTGAACTACATAGAACAGAATAGTGTCGATCTGGTCCTGACCGATCTGGTGATGGGGGAATACACCGGGATCCAGGTGCTCGAATCGACCCTGGCCAGCCACAGCGACGCGACAGTAATACTGATGACCGCTCATCCGACAGTCCAGACCGCAATTTCCGTATTGCGCAAAGGGGCTTACGATTTTCTGGTGAAACCGTTTCGGCTGGAGTTGTTGAAAGCCACTATCAGGCGCGGTCTTGAGCATCAGCAGGTGATTCGTGAAAACCTGCACCTGAAAGGCCAGGTCGAGTTCCTGAAAGTAGCCGGAGCGGCCAACGCCGAAATCGAAATCGATGATTTCCTCGGCATGGTCGCCCGTTCCTGCCGTAAAGAAATGGACGCCGCGGCTGTGGGTATAATTGAAATAGAACCGTCGACCAAAGAAGTACTGCGAAAGGTTTACACCGGTACGGATGAACTGCCGCCCAAAGAAGTCCTTCAGAACAGCACGCTGGACAAGTTCGCTTACACCAAAAGCAACAAGCCGTTGATACATAAAAAAGAAGTCGAGGTGGACGGACGGAAACAGACCCAAACCTGGATTTCTCAGCCTATTTTCGTGCGTCGACGTTTCCACGGAGTTATCAATCTTTTAATCGAGTCCCGGTTCGACCGTCTCACGCCGGGTGAAATCGATGTCCTGGCCATCCTGGCCAATTCCGCGGCCGCCGCGATCGCCAACTACCGTCATTACGAGGACCTGCACGCCTCTTATCTGCAGGCGATCAAGGGGCTGGCCAACGCCGTGGAAGCGCGTGACCAGTACACCGCCGGACATACCGACCGGGTCACTCGTCTGGCCGAGCAGATGGCCCGGCACCTCGGCTGGGATGAACGCCGGATCGAACATCTCAACATGGGATGCACCCTGCACGATATCGGCAAACTCGGAGTCCCCGATGACATCCTCAACAAACCTGGGCATCTCACAGACGAAGAACGAACCATGATGCAGAGTCATCCGGAGCTGGGTCTTAAAATCATCGACGGCATCGATCTGTTTCGTCCGGCCATTCCGTATATCATCGCTCATCATGAATGGTACGATGGCACCGGCTACCCGAAAGGTCTGAAAGGTGAAGAGATTCCAATAGAGGGACGGCTGCTGGCCGTGGCCGATACTTTCGACGCCATTCTTTCCGACCGGCCCTACCGGGACGGAGCGGATCTGTCGGTTGCTGTCTCGGAGCTGGTTAAATTCAAAGGAACTCAGTTTGACCCGGAGATAGTCGATGTCCTGTTCGATCTGTTACGCGCCGGGAAAATAGATTTCGTTCTTCACTATGGCCGCGAGATGGATACCTCTCAGATAGAAGAGCTCAAGCCTACCGAAAAGGCACGGGTGTAAACGAAAGCGCCAGAATCAACAGGGCGACCCAGCCCATTATCTTCGAAGTGCGGCTGAGCGGTTGATAATCATTCAAAGTGGGGGGATGGCTCATTCCGAAAAACAAACCGAACCCGGCGAACATCCACCACATCGGCGTCTGAAACCCCAGTACCAGCAGACCCAGCACGGCCAGTTTCCCCATCAGATGCTGACGTTTGCGCCACAAGCCATAGACGACATGACCGCCGTCGAGCATCCCGATCGGCAACATGTTGATCGCCGTCACCAGCAGCCCGACCCACCCGGCGAAGGCGGCCTCGCTCAGGACATAAGCGCTGCCGGTCGGCGCATCACCGATAAGCAGCCAGGTCGAGAAACGCATCAGGATAGATTCACCTTCCATGAAGAACGGAATAGCCCCCGGCTGTAATACATCGAGCGCGACCACACTCGAATGCGACAAACCAAACCACAACCAACCGATAGCAACCACCCAGCCGGCGATAGGTCCGGAGGCGCCGACTTCGATCAGGTCCCGTCGATTCCAGATCGGAGATTTCGATTTAATGACCGCCCCGAAGGTCCCGATCACGTTGGGAGCCGGGATGAAATAGGGCCATGAAGTTACGATGTTCCTGCGCCTACTGGCGATATAGTGTCCCATCTCGTGGACCATCAGAATTGAAATCATCGCGACGGTAAAAATAAGGCCTTCCCCTCGAGACAACGCGTCAAGAGCCATGCCAATCGCTGTCTCGAAATCCGGCGCGGCAAGAATATACCGGTACACTACCGACAGAAAGTACACACTGAACAAGGTCGCTACGAACAACACAATATTAAGCGGCGGAATCTTCCGTTTCGCCCTGGGATCAATCGAAAGTGTCAGCAGGTCGCCGGATTCATCAAGATAGAACGTGTACCCGGCTGTTTTAAGACGGTCCCTGATCGACTTGATCGATTTCTCCCGGTCAAAGCGACAGCTTAATGTGAATATCAGTTGTTCATTCTGACGATAAACCGTTGTTATCTCGAACAGGTCCAACAAAAGGGATGCAACAACGCGCGAGTCTGCTTCAAACTTTTCCATAATGTCACAATCTACTCACCAGGCCGACTGTTCCCCAGTTTTTTCTGATTATACACGAACTTCATCCCGCCAAAGACTATTATTGCGGAAAAGCCTCCACCCTGAAGGCGGGCCACCAACCGGTATGACAAGTTGTGATGACATTACCGCTAAGCGTCATTCCGGGCCTTGACCCGGAATCCAGACAGTTGAATCAACACACCCCGTCTCCGCCTGCGGCGGGTAGATCGCCATTAAAGTTTACCGAAAACTGTCTCTTCAGTCGCGGTTGTGTCGATCAATCAAGAAATCACTTGTAAACGATCGTTTCAGCAATTATTTGAACAGTGACTGGCTGGTATGTTGCCTGTGACCGACGATAATTTACTCAAAGGAACTCAACCGTGCGCGCAATGGTTTTGAGAAAACAATGTTCTGATCTTGAGCTGACAGAAGTTACCACACCAATGATCAAAGAACATGAGGTTTTGATCGAGGTCAGCGCCTGTGGGGTCTGTCGAACCGACCTGCACGTGGTTGACGGTGATCTCACCGAACCCAAAATGCCGTTAATTCCGGGTCATCAGATTGTCGGGCGGATTACCGCTGTCGGTGAAAGGGTGGAAAAGTTCCGAATCGGTGACCGGGTGGGCGTCCCCTGGCTGGGCGGAAGTTGCGGCGAATGCGACTTCTGCAAAGAAGAGCGGGAGAACCTTTGCGATGAATCCCGTTACACCGGTTACCAGATCGACGGTGGTTTCGCCGAATACTGCGCCGCAGATCAACAGTTCTGTTTTCATATCCCAACGAACTATCCGGACACTCAGGCGGCCCCTTTGTTGTGCGCCGGTCTTATCGGTTACCGCTCGTTGCGCATGACCGGCGGAGCGGAACGGATCGGTTTCTACGGGTTCGGAGCGGCGGCTCATATTCTGGCGCAGGTGGCCCGCTACCAGAAACGAGAAGTGTACGCGTTTACCCGCGAAGGCGACACTGCCTCACAGGCGCTGGCTTCCGAGCTGGGGGCTGTCTGGACCGGCGACTCCGAGCAGCAACCCCCGGCGCCTCTCGATGCCGCGATTATTTTCGCCCCGGTCGGCTCGCTGGTGCCGGCCGCTCTGAAGGCTGTTCGCAAAGGGGGGGTTGTGGTTTGCGCCGGTATTCACATGAGCGATATACCGTCATTTCCGTATTCTCTGCTCTGGGGGGAACGACAGATTCGATCGGTGGCCAATCTGACCCGTCGCGACGGACAGGAGTTTCTCGAACTGGCCCCACGTGTGCCTGTCCGCACCAGGGTCAGCTTGTATCCGCTGGAGAATGCCAACGACGCTCTGCGCGATCTTCGCGAGGGACGAATCAACGGGGCGGCCGTAATTACCGTGAACACCGGATGATCGCTTAAAAAAAAAGCAACAGGCATCAACGTTTCTCTCTGCTTTTGTGACACTGCTTGATGAAAAGACAGGGTTCCGCTTATCGGCGTACGTCTCACAAGATCCACCTCACCCTGAAGGGTGGGCCGGGCCACCAACCCGGTATGACAAGTTGTGATAACGTTTCCGCTGAGTGTCATTTCGGGCCTGACCGTGACAGACGCCACGCATGATTCACATTTTCCACAATGTCCGCCCCCTCACAAAAAAGTCAGAAGCACAAAGCTCCCGACGGTTTCATCATCAATCCTGCGCCGGTTTATTCCCGCGGTCAAGATACTTCCTGAATGAATCCAGCAAGTCAATCGGCACCGGGAAAACCAATGTCGAATTCTTCTCAGCCGAAACTTCGACCATCGTCTGCAGGAACCTGAGCTGCATCGCGCTCGGTGAAGAGCTTATCACGGTCGCCGCATCGGCCAGTTTCTGAGCGGCCTGGAACTCTCCTTCGGCATGGATAACCTTGGAGCGACGTTCACGTTCGGCCTCGGCCTGTTTAGCCATAGCCCGTTGCATCTCTATCGGCAGGTCGACATTCTTGACCTCGACAACGCTGACTTTGACACCCCACGGTTCGGTCTGTTCATCTATTATCTGCTGAAGTTCGGCGTTGATTTTTTCACGGTTGGCTAAAAGATCGTCAAGCTCCACCTGTCCCAGAATCGAACGGAGAGTCGTCTGAGCGATCTGGTTGGTGGCCTCAAAGAAATTAGCCACCGAAACTACCGATTTATTGGGATCGGTGACCTGAAAATAAACCACAGCGTTGACTTTGATCGAGACGTTGTCCTTGGTGATAACATCCTGCGGGGGTACATCGTAGGTTATCACGCGCAGGTCGACTCGTGTCATTTTATCGATGATTGGTATGAGAATAATCAGGCCGGGGCCTTTGGCGCCGATCAAACGTCCCAGTCGAAAGATCACTCCTCGCTCGTATTCCTTGAGGATTTTGATCATGTTGACCAGACGCAACAGACCGGCGAACAGAAGAAT
>JAJRTA010000150.1 GCA_024278515.1 Candidatus Zixiibacteriota bacterium | reverse complement strand
CGTCCCTTTTTCAAATACGGTTCGAGGTTCTTTTTGGGATTTCTGGTAGTCATTGTGTTTTTGACTTTGGCTCAGTGCACAATCGAAAAACCGGAATCGCCTGAATGGAACACCAGTCTGACCGTGCCTCTTGTCAACCGAACTTATAATATGGAGGAATTGGTTAACAAGATCGATCAGGAAGGTCTGGAAATCGACGACCAGGGCAATATCACTTTCAGTTTTACCGAAGAGCTGGATACGGTCAGGCTTGATGCCGCGTCGTTGACTACCGATGACTTGTCATACTCCGTCACGCAAGCGCTGGGTCCGGTATCAATTGACCCGCCGACAATCGCGCCTGTTTCAATCACCCTGAGTTCCATCCTCGGCTTGTCTTCCGGATTACCGGGAGACTCGACATCTGTCATTGCCATGAGTTTTGATGTTATCAATTCCATGCCTGATATCAATAATTTCTCGCAGGCCACCATTGCATCAGGCAATGTTGTGGTTGTTGTGGAAAACAACCTCGGGGTCGCGCTGGATACGGTTATTGTTGAAATATACGACGCGGGCAATGCCGTAAGTCTGGTCATCGATACCTTCCCTGTCGGTATTCCCGTCGGCGTAACCGACTCGCTTTCAATTTCCCTTGTGGGTAAAAGCCTGTCAAACCAGTTGCGGGTCAACGCTCATTGTTACACACCGGGCGGTACGGTCAATTCGGTCTCGACCCGGTATATCAGCACCGATCTCGAATTCCCGAATGGGCTGACCGTTTCATCGGCTGTAGCTGAAGTCCCGGCTCTGGATATTTCGTTCTCTCAGCTAATGCCGCTTGGCGAAACGGAACGAATCGACACCGCCACACTGGCCGGCGGGCAGCTTGAGTTGACCATCACCAACGCCACTTCCCTGAGCGCCAATCTGAACATAACTATTCCCGATCTCATAACTGCGGGCGTTGCATTCACGATCGACACTACCGTACCGGCCCTGGGCATGGTTCAGATCATCCGTCAGCTTTCCGGCAGTCAACTGGTCCCGGGCGGAACAGTTCTGCCACAACAGGTCGATGTCAACATACTGGCCGCGATTCCCGGTTCAGGGGGACAGCAGGTCCCGGTAAACGAGACCGACAGCATATTTGTCCAGTCCGATCTGATCGGACTGACCTTCGAGAGTGTCACTGGTCTGTTCTCTTCAACCAACGCCAGTTTCGACGCTCAGTCATTCGCAATCGATATTCCGACCGGGTTCGATTCGCTGGAACTGGTTTCGGCCGTTCTGACTATAGATATCGATAACGGTACCAATCTCCCGGGCTATCTGGATATTCTGCTCACCGGCGATAATGGTAAAACTCTTTCGCTCACCGGCGATATCACCGCCGGCGTCAGCGGTGCGCCGGTCACGACCACCATCACCAACAGTAATGTGGCCGATTTTATTTCACCGTTGCCCGGCAATGTCGAAGCAAGCGGCACCGTGACCTTCGGCGACGGCGTAACAGTAGCAACAATCAACGCCGATGACTTTGTTGTGTCAAACGTTGGTATCGTGGCGCCGCTCGAGATGGTTATCAACGAATCCAAAGTTGAAACCGACATTCAACGAGAGGAAATCAGCCAGGAAGATATCAGCATGGTCACCGACCATGTCATTGAAGCCGGTTTCGTCTACAACATTATCAACCACCTGCCGCTGGGGGCCAGTGTGGAGATTTTCATCGGGACTGATTCTTCGACTTTGTACACCAACCCCGATCTGACTATCGGCCCGCTGGTTATTGATGCCGCTCCGGTATCCGGAGCCGGGCTGGTTATCGACACGGCTTCCACCGGCTATCAGGAAATCATGCTGACCAACGCCGAAATTCAGGTCCTCAACAACGATACACTGTTTATCGGCCAGGAACTGATTCTGCAGGGATCCAACGGTCAGTCAGTGAAGCTCATGCAGAACGATTATATAACCGTAACAGGCCGCTTTGAAGTGGATTACCGCTTCGACGGCGAGTTTTAAGGAGGCGGCCATGATTTTCCATGAGAATACAGAATGCAGGAACGGGTTCAAGAGGGTCGGACTTATTATTATCTGTCTCGGACTGGTGACATTGTTATCCGGCGTCGCACTGGCCGCCGGTCAATCCTCGGCCCGCTCCATGGGTATGGCCGGAGCGTATATGTCGCTTGCTTCGGGTGTCGACGCCGCTCGTTATAACCCGGCCAATCTTGGCTTCCGGCAGTACCGTCAGAACGGGCTGGAACTGGTCGGAATGGGGGTCAATATCGCCAACAATTCGATCTCTCTTGGTGACTACAACCGCTACACGGGAACGATCCTCACTGATGCCGACAAGCAGGAATTACTCGACAAGGTGCCGAGCAGCGGGTTGAACCTCATCGCTGACATGGAGGCTTCGGCATTATCTTTCGCGTACGACTCGTGGGTGTTCAGCGTTCGGGGAGTTGGAATAGCCGATGTCAACCTGAGCAAGGACATTGTCGAGCTGGTGTTCAACGGAAACACATTCGGGCAGACAATCGACCTTACCGGCTCCTATTCCGATGCGGTTGCGTATGTATCCACCGGGCTTTCTTACGGTCGCCTGATCACGGAAATCGATCACCGGCCTCTGGCTGTCGGCGGAACATTCAAGTATATCAAGGGCATTGCCGTCGAAGAGATCCGTGAACTCACAGGAGGAGTGACCACTCTGGAAACAGGGTTCGCAGGTGAAGGACGACTGGTGGCGCATACAGCTTCCGGTGGCTCCGGATACTCCCTTGATATTGGCGCCGCTATGGAGTGGAACAAAGATTACACGGTCGGTCTGAGTTTCAATAATCTTCTGAGCAATATATCCTGGAGTAACAATGCCGAAGAACACGGCTACCTTTTCTCCTTCGACACCATGACCGTTGACAACATGGGCGACGACTACGTGGTCAGTGAGGATTATACAACGCCAATCTCCGGTTTTTCCACCCGGTTACCGACTACCATGACAATCGGCGTGGCTAATGTTTCCGGACAACTGCTCTGGGCGATTGACTGGCATCAGGGTTTCAGTACCGGCTTCGGTTCTTCAACCAAACCGCGTCTTGCCGCAGGACTCGAGTGGAATAAGTTCAACATGTTCCCCCTTCGCACCGGATTCGCCGTCGGCGGCAACAAGGGATCGGTCTTTTCCATGGGATCAGGCGTTCGCTTAAGCGGCTTCCGATTCGATATCGCGGTACAGACCGGGTCGTCATTATCCCCCTACTCAACCCATGGTCTCAATTTCGCTATTGCAACCGGAGTGTCATTCTGATCCTGTCATCATGATCCGACCATCCGTATAAGCGAACAATCGCTGACAAGGAGACTGCCCAGCAGTCTCCTTTTTGTTTAGAAGCTTTCGATCAGGGACTGGTATCCTTCCTATACTATAGCCTATCCCCTATCATCGGGGACCATAAAAGTCATCCTGAAACAGCCGAAACCACTTCAACTCACAACCAGAACCACCTGTGTCACAACCCGTTAACCATCAGCGCAAGCCCCGGCATTCCCTTTGCGCAGGATTACCGTGAAACAAGTTCGTTGCAAATGTTCGCGGAGGTAATATGAAGTTTTTCCGGATATGCAGATCGATTGTCAGGCGGTCGGGGCCGGTCGGTATGATTGCATTATTGCTGGCCGGGCAGTCGGCGGCGGCGCCCCCTCATCCCGACCTGTTGGACAAACTGGCCAAAGGTGAAGAAAAGCTGCCCTATCATCTGACTCACCTTGACGAGGGACGGCAAAAAGGGATCGATCAGGCTGAACCCAAAAGGTCATTCCTGTCCAAAACGTCTGACGGTTCGATGTCGCTGTCACCGGTGATAACCGGGCAGTTCCGGGCATTGGCCATATTGGTGGATTTCTCCGATAATCCGGCCAGTGTCAGCAGCACCGATTTCGACAGCCTGATATTCGGCACTCTGGGCGCAACCGTAGCCAACTACTACGCTGAAGTGTCATACGATCTGGTGCAGTTGAGTTCGGTGGACCTGCCATCCGATATCGGCTGGCAACGGGCGCCTGAGACATACGCGTACTACGTGGGCGGTGCCAACGGGACCGGAACTTACCCCAACAACAGTCAGAAGCTGGTGGAGGATTTGATTGACCTGATAGATCCGGTGGTTGATTTCAGCCGGTATGACAATGATCAGGACGGCCTTGTTGACGGGTTGATAGTAATACACGCCGGACCCGGGGCCGAATATGTCGGCGGTTCCGATAAAATCTGGTCGCACAAGTGGAATATCAACACCCGGTACCGGGATGGCGTAGGACTGTCAGCTTACACCATACAGCCGGAGTATTTGACCAGCCCGGGAGATCAGACTATCGGAGTTATCTCACACGAGATGGGCCATCTTTTCGGCCTGCCGGATCTGTACGACACCGATTATTCTTCAAACGGCGTCGGTAAATGGGGCTTGATGTCGTTCGGAAGCTGGTTGGGACCGCAGGGTAAAGGGGAATCGCCCGCTCATTTATGTGCCTGGAGCAAAATGCAACTGGGTTGGCTGAACCCTATCGATGTGGTTCTCGACCGGATTTCCGAACCGATCAATAATAGCGAAGAGAATGCTTTGGTTTATCGCCTTTACCCCGGTGAAACAGGCGCGACCGAATACTTCCTCGTGGAGAACCGACAGAAAATAGGTTACGACAGTTATCTTCCGGGGTCCGGACTGTTGATCTGGCATATCGATGATTCGCGCAACAGTAACACCGGCGAATGGTATCCCGGCCTTTCAGCTTCCACGCATTATCAGGTGGCGCTGGAGCAGGCAGACGGACTGTACGAACTGGAACATAAATCAGACCACGGTGACGGTGGTGACCCCTTTCCCGGCAGTTTCGCCAACACGACTTTCAACGCCGCTTCCTCACCCTCCTCCAATACTTACGGAGGGACTGTCTCCCCGGTGAGTGTTAACAATATCAACATAGTCGACGGAGTCGCATACGCCGATCTCTCAGTGGGTATTGATGACACTTTGGCCGGAGGCGGAGAAGATCCGGAACCGGTATTGCCACAGCGAGTCGAGCTTCATCAAAACTATCCCAACCCTTTTAATCCGTCGACGACAATCTCATTCAGCACGGTTGTCCCCGGACGAGCTTTGGTGGAAGTCTATAACAGTCTGGGGCGCAAGGTTGTCACGCTTATGGATGAAACGGTTGCAGCCGGAGTGACAACAGTGACATTCGATGCGACACCGAATGACGGAACGGAACTTTCATCGGGTGTGTATTTCTATAGAATTGTAGTAGGTGATCGCGAAGAAACCAAAAAAATGGTACTGCTGAGATAGAACACAAGCTTAACCTGCAAACACCTCCTCCGCGCATTGCCGAAAGAAAGCCCTCGATCATCAGGGATCGAGGGTTTTCTGAATTACTCCGACAATCCTATTTCAGGGCGCTTCGGATTGAAACCGCTCCGGTCGGCTCGCTGTGCTTTCTTGAAGCCGGTGTGACAGCTCTTGCACCGTTTGGGGTCGTCTGTATACCCCCGCTCAGCAAAGTACTCCTGAGCCGCAGCCGTAAACACAAACTACTCGTGGCACTCACAGCAGATCAGAATTTTGTCTTCGAAACCGGTCAATATGTCATCCCCCTCTCTTGACGCACGAACCAACTTCCTTGTTGCTTCTTTAATGCGTCAATCTTAGGTATGCTTTAGATATCGAAAGCGTTAAGGACGGTCAAGTAAAAAAAAGACAAAAGATTACGTAAATTGCCAGTCGCTGTCGGATCAGTACGGATTACATGGCGGCGGGGAACCACTGGTGAACATGTATTCGACCATGGAAACCAAATCAGAAATGTCGATATCGACATCGCACAACCAGTCACCAGCCTCCAATACCGGAATAGGGGCCGGGCCGCCGTTAAACATATAGTCGGTGAAATAAACCAGGTCCGAGATATCGATAGCGCCGCTGAAATCAAGGTCGCCGTACTGAAGAACCGTAAAACCGATAACCGACTGGGTATCGACTTCGGTCGAATCGCCGCGTGAGTGCACGGAAAAGAACAAAGTCGAGGTATCCCCGATAGGCGTCCAGACCGGGGGATGAATATCAATAGCAAACACCGTATCGAGACCGGGCGGCATCGCATACTCAATGGTATCCGATGGAGTCCAGCCGTTTTCATCCCATACAACTATATCAACCACGTCATAGATCGGAGCAACATTGATCACACGATACAGGAAATCACGATGCCCCCCCGAATAAACAACAGAATCGGTAGTCATTACCTCGGATGAAAGCTCATAAGGCGGACTCACTTCAGCCCGGTAGGTGAATGAAACAGAGCTTGAAAACTCCGTCAGATTGGATCCAAGCAATGTTACCCGGTAGTAGCTTTCAAAGTGCTGAACCACGAGAGAACCCTGATAGCTGCCGGGAGTAAGAGTCAGGGGCAGAAACTGATGACTGTTCTCGTCGGTGGAGAGGATCAGCCAGGCCGACCACTCGCGCGAATCGGAACCATTAAAGGTTACCTGAAGCGATCCGGTATCAGCCCCCGGGAAAAACTGCACATAGCTGGTGCCATACCCGGACGGATTGCTCGGCGAATTCTGCACCGGAACCGGATAGTTGTAGTGACTGACCCCGACCGCCACCGCCGGGTAGCCGGAAGCTTCCTCATAGTGCAAACCGTCATCACGAGTGTTGGTGCAATAGTTCCAGACCGCGAACTCGCTGAAAGCCGAATCTATCGTCCATCCATAGCGACCCGTTATGCTGTCGCTCAACGCATCAAAAACAGTAGGGGAATATATTGCACCCTCCCACCCGGCCAGAATCAATGATGTGTCGAATTTCTGAGCGAGATATAGTTGCCAGACAAAACATGAATAGTAATGGTTCGAGTTTTCCATCAGCGACTTTTGCGGATACAGAAAAAACTGGTCAAGATAGTTATAGCAATCATTGGATAAATCAAAAACCATCTCTTCCGTGAACACGGCATCCGACTCGGAAATCCAGCGATCTTCACCGGCATCATAGGCGTACTGAACGGCATGACGGTACTCATGAGCTACGGTCACCTTGGCCGCCCCGTACTGTGAACCTTCCGGGTCCTGGTTAGGCGCGAATCCGAGGAAATCATTGTTCAGGACAATGTAGCCGTACTTGTCGTTCCATGGCTCCGGACCATCCCCTTCCGGAATCGTATAACCGTAAACGCCCATTTCCTGAAAGTAGATATCAAACTTATTGTCTCCTCCAAGGCCGCCGTCGGGAAGCGGTTCGAGGTAACCCATTTCCAGCAATCGGAGATGGGTGGTATCACAGTAGGCTGCTATTTTTTCAATGTAGTCGGGGACACCGTTGAGGTCACTATCGACAACCGGGACACTGTTACTGTCGGCTGAGATATTGTAGTGAAGTTTGAAAAATCCGCCTGGTGAGTCGAAGGTGGAGTCTGTGTCGAATCTTGTTAAAGCGGCCTGGAAAAGGACCTGAGTCGATGGGGCCAGTTCATCAAACTTATCGATTATCTCACGAAGCACCATACTTGCGCAGCGGTCGGCCTTTAGTTTTTCAGCTGTGGAAAGAAGCGGGTAAGTATCGGCCATTTTTTGAGGAGTTTTGATGGCCTGAATAGTGTTGATCACCCATTCGTCGATGGTGATAACACCACTGCGGTAGTCGTACTCAATAGCCTCTATCATAGTCGATGGCTGACCGACAGATGCGGCGTACACCCGGTCAGTGACAACTTCCGGGCTCCAACTGACGATTTGCAACAACAAACCGATAAGAAGATACCTGATACTACTGATATTTTTATATTTCCTTATCACCATTACTCTCTATCGGCCTCAGGGTACACACCTATATCAACCACTATCAGTTTAATCGGTTCCGCTTGCGTATAAATCTCCGGCATACCTTAACAACTGTGTCGTAGTAACATCGAAACGCAAACGGTCACTTGATAGTAGTAAACAATGGTTACTTTGGCGTCAAAGCGTGTACACAAGTCCCACAGCGCTGTTCTTTTCGCCCTCAATTTATTGTACTTCAATGACTTGTCAAGGCTAAAATGCTCTTTGCGGCCTGGAAAAACTGGCCGGAAGAAACCGAAAACTGCCAACCGTTTTTTTCGGACCAGGCGATATCGCAGCGAAAAAGCGAGCTTCGGCTGGATCGTTCGAATGAAACGCGCAGCCCGACTCCAACCGATGCGTAATACCCGTTCAAGGAAAACTGTTCCCCGGGGTCAAAAGTGCGACCGAGATCGGCAAACAAGGCCCCACCAAACAGCACGGTCAGTAATTCCAGTTCCGGGAAAAAACGACCTTCCATATTCAGTACCGCCCGTCTGTCCCCGGTTCGAAAGTATCGAGGATAGCCCCGCAAATCGCTGTTACCTCCGAGAATCAGATCGGCGGTTCGGCTGTCCCGGAGATCGGCAAGGTACAATACCCGCATGGCCAGAGTCATAAACGATAACGACTGGTTGTATAGATAACCGGTCACCCGGTACTGTCGCCTGATCGTTTGCTGGCGGTGAAACCATACGTTCCCGTCGGCGGCCAGAATCATCAACCCGGGTACGGACTCGACACCACGAGCGAAAGATAACCCCAGCGCGTCATAGATACTGCGCCCGCCGTAGAAGGCATGTTGTACATACAGATTGAACGCCGTCCCCAGTGTAAAATCCTCCGTATAACCGAATCCGTCGATACGATTCTTCTCGACAAAACTCATTTTCGCCAGGCCCAGCGATAACTCGACCCGATGATACTGAGAGTCAACCGGAGTGCTGCGAAGAGCCAGGTCAATGTCAGACGAGTCGGTCGAAAATACGAGATACTCCGTGGAATGCTCGTAACGATACCGGTAAGAGAGTAAAGCGGTAGCTTTCTTATAATAAGAACCCCGCCGGAAGGATGCAGACAGATCTACCTGTGTTCCTTCGAACTTCGACTGAGCCAACAGTCGTTCGTCATCGTAGACATCACGCCTCCCTCCCAGATCACTTGCCGCCACCAGCCAGCTCAGGCTTTGAGTAAGATCGTAGTACGGCTTTGAAACCACGGCCGACATGACACTTGCCCGCGAGTCATCTGAAAAATTGAGGCTGAGCCGGAAGGGATAGCCTAAGATTCGGTTATCCTGAAAAGCAGCCTTAGTATAATCGGCTTCGGATGATTCAAAAAAGTGGGAAATGCTGATAAACTGATTGTGCCCGAGGAAATTCCTGTCGGCCAGCCCGACCCAATAATTGACCTCGTTGGCCTCCCGGTGAATGTTGGCTCCTGCCGAGAGGCTCCATTGATCAATCGTAATCACTCTGACCAGCAGGTGACCGTTATCGAGAGTATCGGCTACCACCCAGGCATCATAAATACGCAGCCGCTTACGGAGATTACGCTCGGTTTCTGCGGCCAGTTCCGGATTGTATCTGTCCCCGACAGAAAACAGCAGCTCGTTCTGGATCACCCACTTCCTGGTTTTGCGGTGGAATCGGTTGGCCCAGCGAAAGAAAGACTTTTGGAATTCCGGGTCGGAAGTATCATAGATTTCCCGGTTGTCTATCAGGATCGAGTCAATAATACGCCCGGCGAAATAAGCAGAAGGAAAGCCTGCTTCAACTGTGTCCGATGGTGATCCGGCCTCAACCGGACAGGACAGAACCGATGACAGAATAATTATTGCCCCGGGGAATATTAGTCGTAACAGCTTCACCATAATGAAATAACATCGGCTGTTCCT
>JAJRTA010000149.1 GCA_024278515.1 Candidatus Zixiibacteriota bacterium | reverse complement strand
CAGGCCACCTGTACCGAAATCGCGGAATTCCTCATCCCATACACCAGCCCCGCTTTTCTCGCGCGGGCCGAAATCCAGGGTAGGATTACCATTGCCGATCCACCAGTTGAAACTTACCTCAAGGTCTTCAGACGGCGTCCGCACAACACGCGTGGCGGTTACATGCTGGGCCGGATGAAATCCGGATTCATACGCTACCTTGTAATCTCCGTCGTTATCGGCGATCCAGGCGATAAATACCGTGTCTTCATATTCACACGAACCGTACTGGGATTTCCATGTGTGCAAAAATCCGCAGATATCATCTCTGAATCCCTGGTTGGTGCCGCTACAGTCGAAACAGACATCGGCATCGACATAGATTCCCATGTAAACATTTTCATGCGTACGGCCGCCGATATTCTTTATCTGGTAGTCGAACAGGACGAAATCTTCAGCGTAGGCATAAGACCAGGCAAACGAACGCTGGGTTACTTCTATGTTGAGAGGGATGTGAGGCCGTCCAAAGAAATCCTGATCCAGCCCCTCTACAAAAGTATCAGAATAGACAGCGATGAAGTCCTGCTCCGATACGGCTCCATCGAATTCCGGCTTGGTCGGATCGGTAATTGATCTGTACACGATCTCACCGAAAGGAGCCTCATCGGGGAACATTTCGTTTCCATTCCGTGACCAGCCGTCAGCCCCGGTAGTTACCAGCGTGTCCCGGCCGACTATAGCGCCGATCCAGAAGGCCGCCCCGAACAGATACTCGGTACGGCTGTTTTTCGGGTACTGACAGGAAAAATTGATCGGTTCACCGGTAATGGCGTCATAACTCTGGGCATTGGTGTAGTTAACGCTGAAAGTGCCGTTATTGGCCACTGCTAACTGGATTTTCCCGATATTGTGTTCAACCAGCTGTTCAGCCGCACTTACCGTAGATAAAGTAAAGTCTCTGGTTTTTCTGCCGTCGAGATATTTGGCCTGTCGGGCATCTGCTGTCTGAGTCAACAGGATACAAGATATAACAGCCGCCGATACGGCCATATTCTTCATCTTCAACATAGGTTTTCCGCTCTCTTCAAATAATTTCCAACCATCTCTATGACGTGCCACTACCTAAAATGGCTTAATCAAAAAAAGGTCCCATAAGAAAAATGATTCAGGCCGCAAAAGCAAGCGACTTTTGAACAAAAGTCGCGCAATGCCAACAGGTTGGCGGCAAAACAGATACCCGGCAAAATACCGGTCCTGCTCAACGGCAGGACCGTCAGGGAAACAGGATTTCTCTATTTAAATTGTCTTATGACAGGCTCGACAGGATAAGCTTATGGGCAGCCTGGAGCCGGACCGGAGTTGAACATGTAATCGACCAGATAGACCAGATCAGCAATATCGATCGCGCCGCCGGAACCGTCAACATCGGCTGAACCCGGGTTGGGCGGAGCGGCTCCGCCGTTGAACATATAATCCACGAGGTAAACCAGATCCCCAATATCCGGTCCAGAGCCGTTACCGTCGATATCCCCACACAACCAACCGGTGGTTACAGTCAGGTTGACCGGGAGGTTCCACGAAGGAGTATCCGGGTCGTTGGAAGCGATAAGCACCTGCCCGGTGTAGAGACCGGCTTCCAGGTCGGTGGCGTTAAAGATCACGTCAAGAGTCACATTTGAAAATGGATCGATCGATCCCCCCGCCGGCGATACTGCCAGCCAGTGGTCGGCAGTTATCGATATGGCCAGATTGTCGTGCATATAGGCGGCATTGTGGACAATTTCCAGAGCGTCATCGGCCTCGGCGTTCTGGATTCCGATTGTTCCGCTCTCAAGGGTGAGCGAACCGGGATCCATCGTACCGTACTGGAAACTGATCTTTCCATCGGCGCTCAGGATTATCTGAAAACTCAACGATCCGGTTCCGGTTGTGCCTGAATAGAACGGTATATTCACAAAGCTGACAATAAACCGATTGTTGGCCGGGTCGGAGTAGTAATAGATATTACCACCCTTGCGCGGATCGAGATCATCCCAGTACATCGCGATCATACCGGTAAAGGTACTGTTCGGTAACGCTGAATTGGCCCGACTGCTGATCGGTCCATCGAATGAAATCAGCCCGTTCGATCCGACATACAATTCGGTATAGACAGAATCGTAATAGGGGAATCCGAAGCCGATACCAAGAGCGGTCGAGGCCTCATCATCACCGAGAACAAGTTCGTTCCCGGAGGTTGAGATATCTATCCATGAGTAGGATGGTCCGCCCGCTTCATCGGAGTCGATCCAGGAGTGACCGTAGTTGTCAGGCCCGCCGAACCCGGCTGTCATCGGGGGATAATACGGTTCCGCTTCACCCGATTTGTCTGAGCCGGCCGGATGGAATCCGATGATCTCACGATCAGTCGTCAAAACCAACTGTGTACGAGTATCGGCCGCTTTGTTCAGGTTCATTTGCGCCACCGCGGTAAAGTCCAGCCGACCGGGGCCGTTGTTGCTGACTGTCAGCACATAAACGGAGCTGTCTCCACTGTTGAGTAATTGGTCGATGGATGTTTCAGCAATGAAAACATCAGGTGTATAGAGATGAACATAAACCGGAACACTCCCATTCGGTATATTCCCGTCATTGCTGATGAAATCCAATGTGCCGACCTGGTCACCGTATTGAAGACTGTCCCCAATAATAAATAGACTAAAATCCAGGCTGTCGCCCGGGAAGACGGTCTGCTCGTTTTCATCACAGGTCAACCAGGGGTCCGACGATGAAAAGGTAATCCTGAGATTCCCGCCACCGTTGTTGTGAATCCGTATCGATCGTTCCACAATATCCCCGACCTGCAGGCTGTCCCGGATTTCGGTCTCGACAATCTGCAGCTCCGGCGGCAACTCTATCAGGAACTTATGGGCGCCGGGCGCGCCGATGAACGGATGGGTTTCAACCCGCCCGGAATTGTCGGCCGCCTGAATATAATAGGCAACCTCGCCGACTCCCGATTGAGCCGGGATATAACCATAGAAAGAATCGGGTACGGCGGTTGAGTACAATGGTGTGAAATCGAACGGCCCGCCATTGATACTGTAAAAAATCTTGAGCGAATCGGAGATCAGCCCCATATCGCTGTGGTCGACGATTTTTACGGACACTTCATAGTCGTTGGTGGTGTCGCTCTGGTCGGGAAGCGGTACATGAACTATCCACAGCATATTCGAATCCGGCACGCCCATGGCCCGGCAATGAAGGGCGTCGTCGTACAACCATGATCCGCTGAATCCGAGCACTTCGTAGCCCGGCATGGCGTCGCTGTAGGTCTGCAGGGCGAGTGAATCATAATAAGCGTTGCCGACGGTCGGCACCAGCACCTTGTTGTTGAGGATGATCGAATTGGTGTAACCGGCTCCCGAGGGACAGAAAACACGCACTACCTTGTAGGGTTTCCCCCAGGCGCTGGTCATCTGGGAAAGTTGCTCGGCGCGGGCGTTCAGGAGGGTGTACGAAGCATTACCCGTAGAAACATCTTTGACTATAACAGTCGACGGGCTCAGAAACTTGGCCCATACATCGAGATGGTGGATCCCGCCTGATTCGACATAATTTAGAACGGTGAACTCATTGCCGAGATAGGCGGTTATGATAGAATCAATCTCGGCGTGTGTGAACGAAGGGTTTTCGTTGTAAATCAGTTCCGTGGACATCGAGCGGCCGAGACCGTCGGACATATGGTTGCCGCCGGGGGTGGCCAGGGGCATGGCATAGACATTCAACCCCCACGCCGCACCAATTGCCTGCGGGATGGCGTCATCCTGCGGACGGGGGCGGTTGTAGATGGGATCGACAATGGCCATGTCGCCGTTTTCTTCGAAAATGAACCAGGGACAGTAATCACGAGTCCAGTAGGTGTTGGTGGGGGCAATCAGAAAGTCGCAGTTGGCCAGATTGACACCATTGGCCGAGTACAATGCCTCGACCGTGCTCTGTTGCGAACTGCTCGCCACAATCGTCGTGACAACAATATCCTCGGACATCTCGGCGATGACCTGATACGAAATACCGAACGGATAGCGGATAATCACGCCCTGGTACCGCTCCCATTCCGCCGAATTGCGTATCATACCGGTTGGCGGCGCGGTGACCTGGTGATTCTGTCCGATCTCGTGCAGGCGGGTCAGCTCTTCTTCAGTGAACCCGATCGGCAGCGGGTTTTCATCCATTCCCTCGGTGGCGAAACCGACGCCGGAAGTAAGCGTCAGAACACAAAGTAGTCTCAGCCAAAGCTTCATTGTATCTCCAATCGGTACCGGTGGCAGGTACTCTCTGACATCGTCACGGGTGAGTCGACAACGAACTATCGACAGTCACCGCTCTGCTTTATTTCTCAAAAACAATCGAGGAGTATCGATTGTGAAATGTCAATCGAAAGTCATCCCGAATTAATCGGGATGACTTTTTCATAATCTGACCGACAATCGTTCGATCAAGCCTACTGTGCGCAGGCGGGCGCGGGTCCGCCGTTGAACATAAAGTCAACCATGTAAACCAAATCGGCGATATCGAGATTGCCTCCCGAGCCGTTGACATCAGCCGCCTGAAGAGTCGGCGGAGCGGGTCCGTCATTAAACATAAAGTCGACCAGATAAACCAGGTCAGCGATATCCGGTCCGGCCATGTTGCCGTCGATATCGCCGCATATCCACGGCGGGCCGGAACTGCCGACTTCGAGATCAACCGGGATCACGAACGGATTATCAACCGGGTCGGGATCATTCGAAGAAATCGTGATAGTAGCTGAATAACTCCCGCTGTCGAGTTCAGCGGCAGTCATTTGACACAGAATCGTGTCGGCCAGACCGGATCCGATTACCCCCGACTGAGCATCGACGGTCAACCACTGAGCCGGTTTGGCCAGGACCACAGCCAGGCTGTCGTGTACATACGAAGTAGCGAATGCCACTTCCAAACCATCCGTTCCGGTGGCGTTCTCGATACCGACCGCGCCCGAAGCAATATCAAACCCGGCCGCCACGCTCAGGTACTGCATTTTGATGGTACCATCCGGTTGCAGGATGACCTGCGCCGTGATGACATCGCCCGCCGCCGCGCCGTACTCGGGGTAGTTGGTGAACTGAAGCACACACTTGCCGCCGGCAGTGTCGATATAGACATGAACATCCGGGTTGTCGGCGTCGGTCGGGTTAAGGTCGTCCCACATCCAGCAGATGATATTGTTCGGAGTGCTGGAGGTCGGGATAGTGGTTTTGAAGCGTGAATTCATGGAAGTTGTGTCAAAGCCGATAAGACCGTTGGACCCGATGTATATCTGTGAGTAGGTCCCGTCGTAGAATGGGAAACTGAACCCTATCTCTATCGGCCCGATATAGTTGTCATCATCGAGACCGGCCACAAGATCCGTACCGGTGGTTGAGATATCCGTCCAGACAAAACCGGGTCCGCCGTTTTCATCGGAATCGATCCAGTAATAGCCGAACGCATCCGGACCACCGGCATTACGAACAACCGGGTGGCCGATATTCGGGTTGTCGATACCTTTTTCATCGATCCAACCGTAGAAATCTTCCGGGTAAGCGCGGCTGGACGGTTCGACCATACCCGCCTGTAACAGATTGTCAAACAATGTCGACCGTCCAAGAATCTGCTGAACTTTTATGCTGTAGTTCAATCCGCCCGGTCCGGCGTTATTAATGATTATATTCTTGGTCGTGGTGTCACCCGGGGTCAGGTATTCGGTTATGGCTGTTGGCCATACGGTGATGGCTGGGGCATAGTCGATGCGGATATCGTCCACGTACCAGTCGTCGTTGCCGGCGCTGGTGCCGATCGATCTCATGCGCAACTGGAACCCTTTGTGAATCGCGTCGAGCGGAAGCGGAATGTTGACATACTCGAATTCAGTCATAGCCGTGCCGTCGCCTGTGTGCATCTGAAACTCAACCCACTCTCCAACATCGTTTTTGTAATCGAAATAGAGGTTGTCACCGGCTTCCGGAGGTTCACCGCCGCCGCCGCGTTCAAAATAGTAAGACAGAATAGCGCCGGAGCTTCCGGAAAGGTCGATTATCCGGGTACAGACAGTATCAGCGCCGCCGTCGAGATTGAGCGAATAAGGGGCCGACGGAGGGTTCATGCCGTTGAGCGATACAACCCCACCAGTGTTTTCAAACCAGTCGCTCGACAGACTGCTGACCGGGAACGGCTCGAACCAGGGGAAAGCCAGGGGTAACCCTCCCGAAACTGTGACCATTTGCACCGAGCCGTTGACTGCGCCATCAGCCTGTGACTGAACCAGAATCGTCGATGTGTCCTCGACATATACATCAGCGCCGACCGGAATGGCTACTTTGACCATAATATTCAGCGTGTCACCTCCCGGGATAACACCGGTCGAAGTAATCTGCGTGGAACCGGCTTCATCATAGAAAGAAACATCCCAGGCGCCGGCAGAGCGCGAAAGGCTGTAGTTGTCGTCAAGAAGTCCTTTATTGACTACTCCCAGCAGGTAAGCGCTGGTGTCACCGGCCGGGCCGTACTGAGTCTGGAAGTTGGGAGTCAGAGCCATATCATAGTCGGGCGGATAACCGACAAAGATATCATCCACGAACCAGTCGTCATAGGCGCCGGCGGTAGCGATGTTATGGAACAGCACGCGGAACCCGGCGTGGTAGGCATCCGGGGGCAAAGCAACCTCGGCCTCGACAAATTCAGTCATGTCAGCACCGTCGCCCGGCTGTTCATCTAAAATATGCCAGTTACCCAGCGAGTCGATATACTCGACTATCAGGTTGTCACCCGGTTCCGGTGAATCGCCGGACCCGGTGCGCTGGTAGTAATATTTCAACACAACATTCGTTTTATTGCGGAGGTTTATCTGTTCGGTCATCAGGGAGTCCCCTCCGGACGGACTGCCGTCAAGATTGGCGCTGTAAGGAATGGACGGAGGACTGATACCATCCATGCCGGCTGTCGCCCCGGCTGTTGTTTCCCACTTGTTTACATCAAAAGTGGTCGAGGGAAAGGTATCTTCAAACGGAATCTCCCAGGGTTGCCCGGCGGAGATAGCCTTGACCGATACAGTAGCCGAGAAAGTTCCATCGGAGTTGGATATTGCCGTAACCGAGACAGAGTCATATTCATTTTCGAAACTGACCGGTATCAGCACCCGCAGTTTGAAGTTGAACGTCTCATTTCCAAGCAGGGTGGCGCTGTTGGTGATTTCGGTAGATCCGGTCGCATCCCAGAGAGAAACATCCCAGGTATTTCCGGCGAAACTCAGCGCGTAGTCATCGGGGAGCACACCGTCGTTGGTAACCGACAGGTCGAACCAGATCGTGTCATTAACCGGCGCTATCGCTTCCGAGTACTGCGGAGTCATATAGAGCCCGTAGTCGATCACGCTGAAGCTGAAGGTGTCGGTGGTGTCGACATCTCCACTTGCGTTCCGGGCGCAGAGGTAGTAGTTGACCGCGGTACCGGCTGCCTGGGCCGGAATATAACCGACATAGTCATCACCCACTCCGACCGGTTCAAGTGTGTCGGAGGTCCAGACCGAACTGACCTGGTACATCAGAAGCAACTGGTCGGGAACCAGGGCTGTGTCGGAATATATTGTACAAACTATTTCGTACGGATTCAGCGTGTCTTTGGTGTCGCCGACCGGGTCATGCAAAATGGTCAGATTGGTGGCCGCCATCACGGTGTCGATCACGGTCGCCTTGTTGTAGGCGGTGACCGTCAACAGGATGGGGACCCCTATCGGCAGCATCTGGTTGATCGGAATGCTCACCAGTCCGCCCGCGTCGGTAAAAGCGGAACCGTACAGGATGCCGTCGGCATAAAGAGCACACAACGCACCTTCGACACCGACCACCTCTACATCATATGACGGCATGTTGAAAAATACCGCACCGGGATGGTTGACCGTCATCACGGCAGGAGTATTGGTGCGAACCTGCACTGAGGGATCACCGAAAACATGCCATGTTTCGTACATGTCAACACCGGCTGAACCCTGGGACTCGATCATGTACGCGGCGCCGCTGTAGCAAAGCGCGCCATAGCTCGAAAGAGCCTCCGCCACCAGCAGGTCGGTGACTTCATCCTCGGCGTACATCGGCGGATTCCAGGATTGGTTGATTGTTGACATGTAGCAGCCAATGGCTCCGGTCGGAGCGCCGGTGCCGGAGTTGGTTGCCCGCATCCAGGCCTCGGCAAAACAGGTGTAACTGCGGAACTGACCGTTGACACAGGCCACCGAAACGATAAACGGCAGCATATTGTCGTTGACCAGCGCGTTTACGTGGGTGTTGCTGAAGCCGGATGTAGTCCAGGCGGTGGTACTGCCGTGTCCGCAGTAGTTGATAAACGAGCGGCCGTTATTTAACGCGTTGGCTACAGTCGATGAAGAAGCGCCCGGGTCGTATATTTCATCAACCTGCGTGTACGTATAGGCCAGCAGGTCATCACGAATGTAACCCATGTGAACGTAATCGTATTCTCCGAAATGACCGGGCCCCTGATCGGACGCGACCCCGCTGCCTTTATGGAACCAGTTACCGGCCGGGGGGGTGGTCTCATAGGTAATCGTCCGTTCAACCTGGGTGGTCACATGGGCGGCATTCTCCGCCGAGAAACGTCCGATAATAATGTCGGGATAGCTGTCATTACCGGCGGTCAACGCGAACAACGGGTCGGCTCCGCCTCCCTGCGAGGTCAGGGTTGTGACCTGAGCGCCGTCACCGACCAGAAGGACAAAAGCAAGATTGGTGCTGTCGTAAAAACTCTGAATGTAGTTATCAATAGCCGTCGCATTGTTGCCCATTGTCGAGACAGGTACCATAGTGGTTTTGAAACCCTTCTGCATCTTCCAGTCGACATACGGCTGCATCTCGGTCATGAAAGCATCATAGCAGATAACCAGAATATCACCGGCGTCAGGGGTCAGCGGATACTTTGCAGCGGCCTGTCCGTAATTGATAAAGCGGCGCTTGTAGATAAGTTCAAAGTCGGGGGTCAGGCTCCTGAAAGCTTTATCCCGGGTGAGAACATTGGTTTTGCCTTCACCCACCGCAACCACTTCAACCGTCACCGATGTATACACACGCAACGTCCGAGTTCCCGGATTGTACTGAAAAGCGTTCAATTCTATCACCGTGCCGCGGTAGTCGCGCATGATAAACGGCTCGCGAATCTGTGCCACCGGACCGGGGTAGAACTCATGTGATCCGTAAACGTCCCCGAAAGTATAGGGGACATCATTCGGGTCCACCGTACGCAGGATGACGCCTTTGGAGGGAGCCACAGGCATATCATGAAAGTCAATATACTCGCTTTTGAGCACATTGATCTGCATCTGCGCGTTGTCGGGAATGATTATACTGCGGCAGAGTCGCGGCAGGGCAGGTTCCCCTTCGATTGATCGGGCACCTTCCCCGGGTACCGAGATCAGGTTGTATTGTTTTGCCTGGATCTCGGTTAGCTCCTGATCGAAATCTCCGATCTCAAACCGGACGACCGTTCGGTCGATATTCGAATTTTCAACCGAAACCCTTACTCCTTCAACATTGGTTCCAAGATCTATCTGCTTAGCCGAAACAGACAAAGCAAGACAAAGCCCGAGCGCAATCGATAGCAACTTTCTGCCCATTATGTTCCTCTCTCTGTATTGGTATTGCGTATTGCAAAAATGTGTTTCTCAATAGCATTACTTTGGAGCACGCTGTGCGTATAATATGTAGTTCTGTCGTGACGTAAGTTTGTCTTAAGTTTAAGTATAATATAGGATTCTGATTTAACCAAGAAAAAACATGACGCCGATAATGGATAGCTGCGGTCCGGTTTTAATATGACCTCAACCCCCGTCCGGGTCCGGTCGGGATGATAATGATTTAGATAAACCGCCTCTTTTTCAGCGGTGGATTCTTCGTAAAAACAGTCCGTATCAACCTTTGAAGGCCGGATAAGCCGTATCGGCTGGTCTGTGACATAAACCCTTAATTTTCAACAACATATCTGCAGTTTTTTAGTTGCTTTCAGGCTCAAAATCAGGTATAATAAGCGTTTAATACGGAGATGATTCCGAAGGAAAGTATGACAAACAGTACCGTCAGCTGGAAGAAGCCAAAAGAAATCTCAGGCGTCCTTGACAGGATGATGCGAGGGCTGGGATTGTCCCGTCAGTTCGATGGCTGGCAGGTGGTGGCCAATTGGCCCGAAATTGTTGGCCCCGCCATTGCCGAACGTGCCATCGCCGAGCGATACGAAGACGGGACACTCTATGTTTCAGTCGAGGACGATGTCTGGCGGCAGCAGCTTTCCATGCAGATCGAATCCATTCTCAAGGATGTGTACACCAGACCTTACGGCAAGGCGGTCAGGCAGATTCGCCTGCAACGCGGCAGAAAAGGAAATGTCCAAAAATGACAACCGGAGTAAAACAACCCAAAATGCCAAAAGAAAAGAAAACAGCTTCCCAGACTGATAAGCACAACTATGACGCTTCTACAATTCGAGTACTCAAAGGACTGGAAGCAGTTCGTCGACGCCCCGCCATGTATATCGGCGATGTCGGCCAGCGCGGCCTGCATCACTGCGTTTACGAGGTAGTGGACAATTCGGTCGATGAAGCCATGGCCGGCTTCTGCGACAAGATACTCGTCGAGCTGAACAAAGACGGTTCGGTCACTGTGACCGACAACGGACGCGGGATACCTGTCGAACCGCCTCCGGGTGAGAAGGCTTCGGCTGTCGAAATAGTCATGACCGTGTTGCACGCCGGCGGAAAATTCGATCATGAAAGCTACAAGGTGTCGGGTGGTTTGCACGGTGTCGGTGTGTCGGTGGTCAACGCTCTGTCGGAAAAATGCTGGGTTGAAGTCTGCCGTGACGGTAACGTATATCGTCAGGAATACAAAAAGGGCAAACCGCTGAAACCGCTTAAAAAAGTAGGGCAACGCAAGAAAAGCGGGACTAAAACGTGTTTTTATCCTGATGCTGAGATTTTCAAGAACATCGAGTACAAATTCGATATCATCGCCTCACGTTTGCGTGAGCTGGCTTTCCTCAATAAGGGGCTGGCCATTATCCTGAAAGACCATCGTTCCGACAAAGAAGTGGAGTTCTACTACAAGGGAGGACTCTCCGCATTCGTCGAATATCTGAACGAAAACAAGAACCCGCTTTTCAAAAAACCGATCCATTTTTCCAAGTCGCGCGACGGAGTGGAAGTGGAAATAGCCATCCAGTATAACGACAGCTACTCGGAATCCGTGTACTCCTACGTGAACAATATCAACACGATTGAAGGAGGGACGCATCTGACCGGGTTTCGGACCGCCCTGACCCGATCGATCAACAGCTATGCCGCCAGGTACAACCTGCTGAAAACAGGCAAGGGTTCCAAAAACGGTAAGAACGGCAAAAACGGAAAAAACGGAGTGACGTTGATCGGCGATGACAGCCGTGAAGGTCTCACTGCCGTGATTTCCGCACGGGTTCGCGATCCCCAGTTCGAAGGACAGACCAAAACAAAATTAGGCAATTCCGAAGTTCGCGGCATTGTAGAGGCAATCACAAACGAACATCTGGGCGCGTTCTTCGAGGAGAATCCCTCGGTCGGCAAGCGGATTGTCGAAAAAGTGGTTCAGGCGGCCATGGCTCGTGATGCCGCCCGCAAGGCCAAAGAACTGACCCGTCGTAAAACAGCGCTCGACTCGGCCGCTCTGCCGGGGAAACTGGCCGACTGCTCTCTGCGCGACCCGGAGTCATGTGAGATTTATATCGTTGAGGGTGACTCGGCGGGTGGTTCGGCCAAGCAGGGACGGGACCGTCGTTTCCAGGCTATCCTGCCTTTGCGCGGAAAGATTCTGAATGTCGAAAAAGCACGTATCGACAAGATCCTTCGCAACGAGGAAATCCGCGCCCTGATCACCGGGCTGGGTTGCGGCATCGGGGATGATTTTGATGTCAGCCGGGTGCGTTATCACAAGATTATTATCATGACCGACGCTGATGTCGACGGTTCCCATATCCGTACTTTGCTGTTGACATTCCTTTTCCGGTATATGCGGCCTTTGATCGACAACGGCTATGTTTACGTGGCGCAACCGCCGCTGTATCGTCTCAAGCATGGTAAAACCGAGTACTGGGCGTTCAACGATGAAGAAAAAGACAGTATTGCCAAAAAACTGCCCAAAACCGGGGTGTCGATTCAACGGTACAAAGGTCTTGGTGAGATGAACCCGGAACAGCTCTGGACCACTACGATGGATCCGGAGAAACGGACCCTTCTGCAGATCACGCTCGACGATGCCGCCGAAGCGGACCATCTGTTCAGTGTCCTGATGGGTTCTGAGACCGCTCCCCGCAGTAAGTTCATCCAGGAAAACGCGTCCTACGTGCGGAACCTGGATATTTAGGCACTGCCCGTCGTATCTGTCGGATTCTTTTGGTATTTCTTTGGGCTGACAGGTTGGTGCTATGCTTGATTAGTCGCAGGGTCTCATCCCGCCTTCGACGGGAAAGGACCCTGCGGAACGGTGTTGCTGTTATACTATCTTTGTGAGATTAAGACATACGTGGTACAGGGTTACAATTTCATCCTTCGGAGGGAAGTAAACATCTGAACCTGTCGTTCTGTCGGGTCCTGATCACGCAGAAAGCGGGATTGTGTCCCGACAGCAATTACAGCAGATCGAGAAATTGAAGTTTTTGACCGCTTCAGTAAGGTCTTTGTGTTACCAGGCGGCGACTTCAGAGGGAGCAAGGGAAACGTAAGTGGTCTTTTTCTCCTGTCGATACTCTATTTTTCCCTCCCGGGCCAGCCAGCCAAGCGCCTGGTAGGTTATGGCCGGAGTTTCGCCCAGTTTCTTCGGGATCTGTGAGATGGCCAGATCGCCCTGCTCGTGCAGAACAGACCATACCCGCCCGGCCGTGTTACCAATAATATCTCTCATGAGGTTCTCCTTTTTTCCAGACAGAAGCTTTCTTCTTATAAGTTAGGTCGGTTGGTCGACAGTTTTTTTGAGTATGTTAACCTTAAAAAATGTTAATGCGTATCTATGATTATACTATTTACGTATATCGAGAGAGCGCAGAATCTCCTGAGCTTCAGGCGTGAACCAGACTTCGACAAACATGTCCAGGGCTGTCTGTTCTGATTCGGTTATCCGCTCGGCGATGGCGCCACGAGTCAGCTTCCTGATCGCCCGGTAAGCCGCTTTTGGTTTGTTGCCGAGCTCTTTCGCTTTAGCCGTGGCCGTGGTCGTAAGCTCTTCAGGTTCGACTACCTGATCGACCAGGCCAAGCTCGCGGGCCTGGTCCACGGTGTAGAGGGTTCCTTCGTTGAGGATACGTTCCGCGTTGCGATTCCCGACACAATAACGGAGCATCTCGGCGCTTCCGCCGAAAACAGCCACGCCGAGATTGATCTCATTCAGACCGACCCGGGCTTTGCCGGAGGCGATAATACGGTAATCGCACGGCGTTATGAGCATACATCCGCCGGCCGTGGCGTGGCCGTTGATAGCCGCTACGATCGGTCTGTCGAACATAAAAAGCCTGGCCAGCAGGGCGGTATGTTTGGTGAAAAAACGGACCAGATCTTCGCGTGAGAGCGTCAACAACTCAGGCACATCGAAACCGAATGAGAAAAACTTCTCCCTACCGGTGAGGATAACCGCCCTGACGTTCTCGTCCTGCTCGATCCGGTCGAGTGACTTGTCGAGATCGTCAACCAGGGTCTCGTTGATGCTGTTGACCTTACCATGAGCCAGGGTCAGAGTTGCGATACCGTCGTCCACTGTTACTATTGTCGTACTCATCTTTTCCTCATTGTCTATTTTACTATTCGCGGTATGAATGGTGACAAACGGGAGAGAGTCTCATAATTGATCGTTCCCGCCCAGGCGGCCAACTGTTCGGCGGTCAGGGTTTCATGGCTGTCTCGTCCGATCAACGTAACTTCATCACCCGGACGCACACCTTTGATATCGGTGATATCGACCATGGTCAGGTTCATACAAACCCTTCCCCGTACCGGGGCGCGACGCCCCCTGATCAGGACATAAGCAAGGTTGGATAATTGCCGATCGTAGCCGT
This sequence comes from Candidatus Zixiibacteriota bacterium, assembly GCA_024278515.1. Classification (GTDB taxonomy): domain Bacteria; phylum Zixibacteria; class MSB-5A5; order GN15; family FEB-12; genus JAJRTA01. Next base: position 821 of record JAJRTA010000149.1, on the reverse strand, counting down.
CTGCGTAACCGATCGGCAACACAGCCAGCCGGGTCGGGGCGGTTGTCCGATAAGTGCAGCCATAGCCGACAAACGAATCGGCCGGAAGCTGTTTGATCTGGGTGACCGTGGTTTTCCATGACAGGACAGGTCGAAAGAGGTTATTACCGCCGCCGAGCAGACGGTATGACAGATAGGTCTCTTTGCTCGGCCAGTGGCCGTAGACGGAGATCCCCGGACGGACCATTTCGAAACGTGTTTTCTCGAACAGAATAAGCGCCGCGGAGCAGGCGGTATGGCGAACTCTGGGCTTGATTTTAAGACGGGTCATCTCTTTGACCAGCCGGGTGAATTCGCGCAATTGATGTTCGGCGTAGTCGTGCGAGGTGGTGTCCTCGATATTGGCAAAATGAGTCGCCGCGCCGTAGGGAACCAGATAATCCGCATACTTGCGGTAAATCTCGGCGAATGCCGGAAGCTCTTTTGCCGTGATGCCCTGCCGGTTGGTCCCGGTCTCCAGTTTCAGGTGAGTCCTTACCGGGCGTTTGCGGCGGAGACTCAGTTGTCCCAGCCGGTTGAGAGTACGTTTGTCGAATATCATCAGCTCCAGATCGTTCTCGACCACAGAGTCAAGATCATGATAAGGGACCGGTCCCAATACCAGAATATTACGGTTCCAGCCCAGATTTCGCGACATTAACGCCTCGTCCAGGCTGTGCACGGTCAAACAGGAAACATCCGGCAGGTCGGCGAGGATCGGCACAATCTCGGTCAGCCCGTGACCGTAAGCGTTGGATTTTACACACACGGCCAGCCGACGGTCACCGGCCAGGCGGGAGAGT
>JAJRTA010000148.1 GCA_024278515.1 Candidatus Zixiibacteriota bacterium | reverse complement strand
TCGGTTGCGGCCGGGTTCAACAGCCCGATGATAAACCAGATACCTACGCCGGTCAGCGCGCCGAAAACCAGGGTCAGCAGTATGAAAAACCGGCTCAGCCCTTTGAGAAAAGCCAGCTTTAGTTTATCCCCGTTTCTTCGCGCGAATGTTTCCGCGATCACCAGGTACAGCCCGCCGCCGATAGCGAAATGCGAAACGAATACATGGATGACCGCAATCGAGGCCATCATCATGCCATACCCGAAAGGAATGTCCCAGAACGGGTAATTCATGCGATCGGATCCATCGTTTCAGTCCGTTTGTTCGTAGTCTTTCGTATCATCAGAAATATCAGCCATCATTATAATATAATACGAGAACATTCACTTAACAGACAACACCGTCAACTAAACTTTTGTTATTTCCATGTGTCCCCAAGAACGCGCATCCAGTTATGAAAACAAACTTTGTCGAGTTCGTCCCTGTTAAAACCGGCCTGTCTCAGAGCATCCACGAGTTTCGGCAATCCGGCCGCATCGCCAAGCTCGCGCGGCACAGTGGCCCCGTCGAAATCACTGCCGAAAGCAACATGTTCGACCCCGATCCGGTCAACAAGGTATCTGACCTGATCCACCAGAGCCGAGAGCGGTGTGTCCGGTTCGAGTTCGCCATCGCCGCGTAAATCGTTACGGAAGAAACTGACCCCGATCAGGCCGTGCGATTCTTTGATGGCGTCGAGCTGACGATCGGTGAGGTTTCGCGCCGATGCGCACAATGCATGCGCCGCACTGTGCGATACGACCAGCGGCTTGTCGGTGATGGCGGCGACATCAAAGAACCCTTTTAAGTTCAAATGGGCAAGATCAATGAGTATCCCCAGCCTGTTACATTCACGCACAAGACGTTTACCGTCCTCGGTCAGACCGGGACCGGTATCGGGCGATGCGGGAAACCTGAACGGTACGCCGCAGCCGTAGGCGTTGGGACGACTCCAGCAGATTCCGAGCGACCGCAATCCCTGCTTGTAGTACTCATGCAAGGCGGCCAAATCGGTATCGATTGTCTCGGCCCCTTCGAAATGGAGCACCGCGGCAAGTACGTTATCGCCAACGCACTGTTTGATTTCTTCAACCGTACAGGCAAGTTTCATCTGTCGTCCCGATTGTTCGATCAGGTCGAAGAAACTGTCGACCAGCAGACGGGTAGTGGCCCGGGCTTTTTCAAATGGAACCGGCGAGGCCAATTTTATTTCGTAACCTCCTTTTCTTACGGTCAGGTCCTCTTTAGGCGGACCTTTCATCCAGTTGTCGTTGGTTACGAATACGGCAAACAACCCGCCCGCCAGACCACCGGTCCGGGCGCGCGGGAGGTCTATATGACCGCGCTCACTTCGCACGAAGAACGAACGCCCGCCGCCGCGGTGCGGGTAATACAGGTTGGTTATAGTGTCGTTGTGACCGTCGAAGATCAACTGTTTTGATTTGTTCATTCATTCTAAATGCATGCTCGATGCAACAATGTCAAACAGATTAGCAAATGACAACATGCGGATTTTCGTCTGTAGCGTTGGGTTCTGCGAATTCGTGCCAATGAATTCGTGTGACCCAACGCTAAAATCACCGAACTGACCGGCCCGGACTTTATTCCGGGGTTCATTGGCATTCATGCCCTAAAGACAGGGAGGCAGAGCGGGGCCGCCTGAGAACATGTAGTTTATCAGGTAGAGGAGGTCGGCGATATCCGGCTGATCGGATCCGTCCGCGTTGATATCGGCCTCTTCCATACAGAGGGGAACAGGTCCGGAGCGGAACATGTAATCGATCAGGTAAATCAGATCAGCGATGTCGACAATATCGGCAGGATCGGCGATATCACCCGTGGTGCCGACACAGCATGAGGCCGACTCGCCGATCATCGGGATACCACCGAAAAATGAAATCGCGTCCAGAAGCAATGTATCTTTGGTGTCATAGCCGTTGGCGGTGAAATCATCGGAGATGTATTCCACCGGGAAGGTTAAAAAGATCGAACGGTGGCTGCCCGCGAAAGTTATCCCCCCAACGCTGCTTACGTTCCAGAGTGTGAAAGCGGCCTGGCCGCCTGCTGCCGGCGAAAGAGTGGGGATATATGACCAGACCGGCGGGGCGGCGATATAACGATAAGTTCTTCCATCACCTATCGGGTTGCCGGGTACCCCGTCATACACAAAAGTTCTCTCTGTTCCGCTGATGACCGCGCCGAGATAATCGTGCAGAAATGATGAGTCGAGAACATCGAGATCGAAACCTCCGGAAGTTGAAGTCAGCAGAAGATTGCCTGAGCTGTCGAGATAGTCGCGCATGACCAGCAGATCGGCTCCGTCAAGGACATTGCCGGAAGAATCGCCGGTATGCCAGAAAACCATACGGTGACCGGAAAGAAGCTGCGATGACGGCGTTCCCTCGGTCTGTTTGCTGTGGATAGTATAGGGAATACGATTCCTGTACAGCACGTCGGCATAATACTCTTCATAGTTCTTGCCGCGGTCATCATCGACAATCAACACCTGGGGTGGTCCGATATTGGCCTCGAACACAAAACTTTTACTGTAGCCGTCACCGCCCGGTATCCCGCCGACAGAATCGCAGACTATGGTCAGTTCGAATGAATCAATGACTGGAACGAAAGCATCAGCCAGCACAAATTCGATCGGTAAAATATTTGTGTGAACCTGATCATCAAAGATGGACGCAACATCCGCTTCCGGTGTAGTAATCGTTATATGCGGGCTGTTGGCGGTCAGTATGGCCCGGGCGTTGTAAGCGGTGCGCATCAGGTTGGTGACACGACAGTAAAACTGAATCGTTTCCCCGGGTTCCATCTGTCCATCGCCGTCACCACCGGGAGGGGCGTCAATAAACATGATGGAATCTAATGAACTGAGTTCGATATAAGGCCGCGACCATTGCAGATCAAAGTCGGCGTACATGATCGAATCGGAGTTTGAGATATTCCAGATTCCTATCTGAGTGGTTACACCGCCGGTGATGCCTGAATCGTTGGTGTGGGTGCTGGGAACAGTCAGATTATGAAAAGCGCGTGCATTGGAGTTGCCGGGAAACGGGTCACCGGCATCGCCGCGACTGCCTCCGAGAGCGATATCGTTGTTTCCGTCCGCTTGTTCCATTGCCACATGATACCAGAGATGGTTGATATTCGGCCAGGGCGCGTTCTCATCGACATGAAAAACGCACAACCCCCAGAAAGGAAGTCCGGCATCGAACCCGTACGGTTGTTTGTTCTCCACCACCCAATACTCGGTATCGGTTGTGACGTTGTTGTAAAGACGGTACGCAATCGGATTGTCCTCGACCGATGGGACAGCTACCTGATAGCTGTTCTCGGTGATGTCGATCAGATTGAGAAAGCCCACCTGGCTTTTGCACCAGGCAATCAGATGCGCCGGCACACGCGACGCGCCGTTGTAGCTGCCTGAGGCCATCAGCGCCCAGTTTCCCAGGCCGCGCGACGACGGCGGATCGTAGTCGATATCATAGAGGTCGGGCAACCCGAGAAAATGACCATACTCATGGCAAAAGACGCCGATCGGCGATAACTGGCCCTGGTATTCCTCCGGGTTCATGGTATAAGCGGACAGAGTGACACCATCATAAACCAGCGGCGGGTCTATCGTACTCTTGTGGGACCATATTCCGAAAGCGCCGGTTTCGGCTCCCGGTCCGGCGTGAATAATTATCAAACCGTCGCAGTACCCGTCATTGTTGGAGTCGTACTTCGTGAAATCGGGTATGTGCGGCGCGGCCATCTCAACCGCGTGGCGGGCCAGCACCCGTCCCATGCTGAGACCGTTGTCACCGTTTTCATACCAGGCATAAGTCTCGGGGGCGCGGTAGTAACCATACAGGTCTCCCCTGACCATGAAGGTGCCGTAAGAGTTTTCGAGGAAATAGTCGGTCATCGAACCGGTAGGATTCAGATAGCCTTCCGAAAAAAGCACCGAATCGATCAGGGCCGGGGTTCCTTCCACACCGCCGTCCCAGGGGTTGTCGGAAAAATCGACCAGAATAACCAGCAGGAATACCGTATCGACCGCCGGAGCTGTGGACATTGCTCCGGGACGACGTCGATGGTCAAGCGGCGTATACACTTCCGGGCTATTGCCACCGGCTGAGCGAAACCGTTTGAACGCATCTACTTTCTGTTCCCAGACTCCTTCAGCAACCCATTTTTCGATAGCTTCATCAGTCGGCGGGACAGCGAAAACAGGCGTAACCAGCCGGAATGATACAAAACAGATAATAAAAAACAGAGTGACGCGTATGTTTTCGGCTGATCTCATCATAATACAATTCTCAGTTAGTATCGGCTGTGTTGGCCGAAACAGTCAGTATCAGAACCGGTAATTATGCAGTTTTGTTTCCGAAGCGATCTGCTGTCGGATACCTGAAGGTACAAACAAATCAGATCGACGGATTTGTCAAGGACGATACGGTATATTATTACTACTACTTCTTCTTGACTTTCTGCTTACACAAGACGCTGAAGAACTCGTTGAAAATCATCTCTGTCGGTTCGAACGAGAACGGGCCGATCGAGAAAGTATCATTCAATCCCTCGATCATTTCCCTGACGAAATAGGATCCCTGTTCGCCGGCAACGATACGCATCATAACGGGCATTCTGAACGATGGATCGACATCCCGGGTCACGACGTCACCTTCGACGTAGTAGCCGTCATCCTTACTGACGATACGGTATTCCACGTGGTATTCCGGGAAGCCGGTGTCATAGAGCCATTGCTGAAAAAACCAGTCCAGCGGTTCTCCGTAGTGCTTCTCGGCCAGCCTGACAAAGTCTTCATTGGTGTAGCTTTTCATACTGGTGACAAGAGCAAGCTCGTGCATGAAAGACATGAACTTCTGGTCGGTATGACTTGTCAGGTCGTACATCATGAGCCTCAGCATGTGCAACACCCACAATCCCTTATTCGATTGTATCTCAGTTTTGGCCCGTGATCCCACCGCCAGCGGACGGTCACGTTTGAGATCGTCGACCCGATAGACGGAATCTCTGCGGTGCAGTAAATTTGAATAGCCGGTAGTACCAAGAGATGACTGGAGAAAGAGGATGCTGACATATTCAGGAGCCGCTTCGGTCAGCCATATCTCCCGATCGGTCGCGGGACGCATCAGCGCGCCGAACCACTGGCGGGCCGCCTCGCGACCGGCCACCGCGTAAAATCCGCCAAGCGCCTGCATCGTGCCCTCGGTCACACACGCTATCTGCGGGACACACATAATACCGGGCATGCTGTAAGTACCAGCCGGGCTGACAAACATGGAGAACGCGCCCATCGGCGAACCGAACTGCGAGGCCATATAGTTGAACGCCTCGGTAGTGATACTTTGATATGTTTCATGCGGGATAAAGCAATCCGAGTATCTTTTGTCCATCAATTCCCACACCAGAAAGTTAAGCGGCATGCCGGTGGCCGACTCTATCGGAAGGGTGTCGACTCCTGACGCATAGCACTGATAATAATACCTGCGGTAGGGAGATTGCGGCATCGCCGTAAAGGTCTGGCGACGGTTATCGTACTTCTCAACCGGACCGATTCCGGGCATGAAATAGTTGTATCCCTTCGGCGTTATAAATGTGATCGTGTGCGGGCTGACTGCCGGGTTGGCGACATAAGGCATGGCGTAGTCGAACTGCTTGCCGTGATACCAGAGAGTCAGGGTAATGGTGTCGCCTTTATACTGATACTCCGGCAAAATGATGTTGGTCGCCATAAAGTCCCGACGACGGTGATAATCAACCGGTTGATTCCTGAAAGAGATCGAATCGGTTTTTAGATTGGAGTGCAGAAACATATTAATGAATCTGACACTGTCACTATTGATGAGAATCTGAACATCGGTTCGGGCTTCCTTGAGATACTTGCCGTCCAGGCCGGACATTTCTATCTCAGCCGTACGGTCCAGAATCGTCGTCGGATAGCTTATGTCGGACATACGCAGGTCATCGTAGACAGCCTTTTCTTTTCTCTGGAACACCGCCCCTTCGGTAGCGACGACATCGCCACCCTGATATTCATAAGCAACAGTGACCTCTTCAGGCAGATTGGGGTCGAATGTATAAACATACCGGTTGAAATCAATCCAGAAGTAACCATCAGCCTTACGCTCATACACTGACCACAACAACTGGAAATAGTTGTCGTACTTGTGGTGAAGAGTCGGCCGGAAAAAGATTTCACCCTGGGGTTTCTTGGCCCCTTTGTTGAACACTTTCCACTTCATCTCGGTCGTATCGGTACTGAACTTTTCCTTGACGGCCAGATCGAAATCGTCTCCCATCCTGATGAAGCAGGTTTTGAACTCCTCGTAAACGAGGCTGTCACCGGACACCTCGGCCAGAGCCTGCCGTTCCATGTGCGCCGGGATATCAATTCTGGCCGTTCCCTTTCCGATGAATATCGCGGTGGTCGGGCGATCATTGACATAACGAAGCAGATATATCTTTCCTTCCTCGAAAGTAAAAGTCGCCACGTCCTTTGTGTAGACGAAGTCCTTGACAGATGCAACTTCACAGGCGTGATTCATCAGGTCTTCAGACAGGATATCGTAGTCCTTCTTGAATTTCTTATAGAACTCGGATTCCGAGTGAGCAACGCCAGAATATAACAGACAGGCGACAACAACGAACATCATGCAATACCGATACATCAATACTCCCTTCTGATTTTCAAGTCGTCAGTAAGACGTAAGAACGGAGCAATCCGTCCAAATCCAAAAAGAGGTCACCAACCTCAATCTCCTATTTCCTGAAGTCATAATCCAAAGCCATTGTTACAGTAAGCGATACTGCCGCCTTAGTCAACGGAAAATACCGGATTGCGGAATGGTCGGACCTGGCCGGGTGTTGACGAACTCAGTTTATGTTGTGTCGTGTTCTGAACAAACCGCAGATCCCATCACAACAGGGGAGAAAGAACACCATCCCGCTTCCATCTCATACAGGGATACTGAAAAACCTGCCACACCGGACCTGATCCGGCATCCAGTCCTTTCTTCGACTGCAATTTCCTTTCGTCAATCCATATTTTTGGGAGGCAAGTCGCATTATTGCACGCAACCACAAATCGCTGGCGTTTCGGTCAGCGATTTTTATATTGGCCGACATGACTGATTCGGTGTTGTCCAGAATTGAACGGGGCGATTTCTTCCTGATTGCCGGGCCGTGTGTTATCGAATCCGAATCCATGACGCTTGAGGTCGCCCGGTACGTCGCCGGGCTGGCTGAAAAACATAATATCCCTTACGTATTCAAAAGCTCTTTCACCAAAGCCAACCGCACCTCGAACAACTCACCAACCGGACCCGGTCTTGAAAACGGCCTGCGTATTCTGAAAAAAGTAAAAGAGGAAACCGGCCTGCCGGTGTTGACCGATGTCCACGAGACAGCCGACATCCCGGCCGTGGCCGAGGTTGTCGATATTCTGCAGATTCCGGCTTTCCTGTGCCGTCAGACGGAACTCATCCGGGCCGCCGGAGCCACCGGTAAATGGGTCAATATCAAAAAAGGTCAGTTTATGGCTCCCGAAGATATGAAAAAGGCCGCCGAGAAAGCGGGCAGTTCGAAAGTGATGCTGACCGAAAGAGGGACGACCTTCGGTTATCACAATCTGGTGGTCGATTTTCGCGGTTTGTTGATAATGAAACAAACCGGCCTGCCGGTTATTTTCGACGCTACCCACTCGCTGCAACTGCCCAGCGGCGGAGCGGGCGTCTCCACCGGACGACCGGAGTTTGTCATACCAATGGCTAAAGCGGCGGTCGCGATCGGGGTCGACGGCCTTTTTGTTGAGACTCATCCGAACCCGCCCGAAGCGCTCTCCGACGCGGGCGTGATGCTGCCTCTGGAACAGATGGAAGAACTTCTGGATACAGTCATGCGAATCAGAAAAAACATGATATAGGACAACATGCCGCACCTGAGCCGTGAACAATTCTTAAGCCGCCTGAAAAATATCAGGCTCCTCGCCCTTGATGTCGACGGTGTGCTTACCGATGACAGCCTTTACTTCGGCCCGGATGGCTTTGAAATGAAGCGTTTCAATATCTCCGACGGGTTTTACATGGTTCTCTGTATGCGCGCCGGTCTGGAACTGGCTATCGTGTCCGGGCGGTATTCGCCTGCCACCGATTCCCGGATGAAAGACCTCGGAGTAAAACATATCCTGCAGGGGAAAAAGAAAAAAGTTGAGCAGGTCGCTCCATTACTTGCAGAGCTGGGTATAGATTTTCCGGATGTAGCTTTTGTCGGCAATGAAATCCTCGATATCGGCTTAGCCCGAAAGGTCGGCCTTTCCATCGCCGTGGCTGATGCGGCAGAACAGTTGATCGATGTTGTCGATTATGTCACGGATAAAGAGGGAGGTAAAGGAGCTGTGCGCGAGGTGATCGAGGCTTATTTTGAGGCGACCGACCGGAACCCGTTGGATCTTATGCCATGAGTGACCTTCGTAAACATGCTCAGGAGGTTATCCGAATCGAAGCGGCCGCAATAGCGGAGATGGCCGACCGTCTCGATGAGAACTTCGATATGGCGGTCGAAGCAATCCTTAACTGTAATGGGAGGGTGATTCTGGCCGGCATGGGTAAATCCGGGCTGATCGGACGGAAAATAACCGCGACTTTCAACTCCACCGGGATTTCTTCGTTCTTTCTGCATCCGGCTGAAGCATTACACGGTGATCTGGGATTGATGCAGCCGGATGATATTCTTATGCTCATCTCGAAATCCGGCCGGTTGGGAGAATCGGCTACTCTTATTGCGGCGGCCCGACGGCTGGGGGTAAGTATTATTTTTCTCGGTGGGACGATGGAATCGGACCTGGCCGAGCGGGCCGATATAGTTCTGGATTGTTCTGTCGAACGTGAAGCCTGTCCCAACAATCTGGTGCCGACCTCGTCCTCGACCGCAGCTCTGGTCATGGGAGACGCGCTGGCTATGGCGTTGCTGAAAGCGCGTGATTTCGGCCCGAATGATTTTGCCGACCTGCATCCGGGCGGTTCGATCGGCCAACGGTTGTTGAAACGGGTTTGCGAATTCCATCACACCGATCAGGCGTTGCCTCTGGTCAAACCGGACGCCACGGTACAGGAAATGATCCTCGAGATGACCTCCAAACGTCTTGGTTGTGTGCTGATGGTAAACGATCAGGGAGGAGTCGGCGGCATATTCACCGATGGTGACCTGCGGCGGCTGGTCGAAAAGGGAGGAGAGTTTTATAAGCTGACAGCGGCGGAGGTGATGCGGCCCGCACCCAAATCAATCCCGCACGATGCCCTGATTGACAGAGCTTTGGCCGTGATGGAACAACATTCGATAACGCAGTTGGCGACCGTTGACCAGAAGGGCAAGCTGGTCGGCGTCATCCACCTGCACGACATACTGAAATCCAAACTGGTCTGACCATGCGTCCGGGCAAACGATTCAAGCGGGGTGCCACACTTTTTCTGGTGCGGACGCTCAACCGGATAGTAAACATTCTTCCCCGAAAACCGGCCCTTTTTCTGGGGGCAATGACCGGTTTGCTGATCTGGCGCCTGTTGCCTCGCGACCGTTACCGCATCTCGCGGCATCTTCAGCTCGTTTATGGCGACAGTCTCTCGAAAGCCGAGCGCACCAACATCGGCCGGAGCTTCTTTGTCAAATCCGGAAAGAATCTGATTGATATTATGCGCTGCCCTCGTCACTATTCATCGGAGATCGCTCCCTTTTTTGAGGTTGAAGGTCTTGAACATTTCGAGCGGGCTCATGCCCGAGGCAGGGGTGTTATCGGATTCACCGGACATATCGGTAATTTTGAACTTCTGGCGGTTTATTTTGCACAGACAGGATACAACGCCGCCGCTATCGGACGTGAAATGTACGACCCGAAACTTGATGAACTTCTCGTCGAGAAACGCCGCTCCAACGGTGTTACGAATTTTTCGACCACCGATTCGCCGCGTGAGATTATCAGGTGGCTGAAGAAAGGCAATGTCCTCGGCGTTTTGATCGATATCGACTCCATCCGGGTGCGCAGCGAATTTGTGCCGGTATTCGGCCGTCTGGCGCTCACTCCGGTCGGGCAATCCATCATAGGTCTCAGGACAGGAGCCGCTTTTGTGCCCCTGGCCTGTGTGCGGATCGAGGACGACCGTTACCGTATTATCGTAAAGCCGGAAGTCACTATCGAACCGAGCGGCGATTTCGACCGGGATGTGATCAGCCTGACCGCCGCCTGCAGCAGGGCGCTGGAACCGATTATCGACCAGTACCGTGATCAGTGGATATGGCTCAAAAACCGCTGGCTCACCCGTCCCCCCGGGAATACTTGACATCTGACTTCTTTTCCCGAACTTAGCGGCCGATAAACGTATAAGAAACGGTATGCGACAGGTTGTATTTACATTTTTAGTTATCTTCGTGCTTGCCCTGGCAGGCTGCTCCGGTCAGGAGTCATCGTCATCAGGTCAGACGAGCGCCCTTGATTCAAGCCGGGTGCCTGATTCTGAAATGAGCGGCACCAAAATCAGGCTTTACGACGGCGGCCGGGTTACGACGGAAATCATCTCCGAGCGGATTGTGGAGTACGAAGGTCTTGACTCCTCGATGTCGTATGGCGTGCACGTGACCAGTTACGACACGCTGGGCAAACCGGCCGGCTGGGTGATTGCCGATTCCGCAGTCGTACGAGAGAAGACCGGTTTGTTGGATTTATACGGTAATGTGATTCTGGTCAATGAACGTAAGACGAGATTAAAAACCGAGTACCTGCACTGGAATGCCGAGACCGACCGGATGAAGACTGAAGAATACGTCGATATCAAACGGGGAGAAGACTGGGTAACCGGCTGGGGACTCGAAGCGGACGGTAAACTATACTGGTATCACATCAAAAAAGTCGACCAGGTTCACGGTAACCTGTCCAACATCGGCAGTTTCGACGAGCCGTAGGCTTGTTCAGCGATACAGATTCCTATCGGGGCGTTTTTTGCAGAATCTTTTTCTGTCTCATTTTGCCCGCCACATCCCTGATAATATGCAGGCTCTTTCCCGTGAATGGATCAACGCCGGTGTAATACATGAGAGCGGAGTATGTTGAAGGGAGCGGTGTAAAAATCTGGACCTGCTCCGGGTTCAGATTGAGAACATCACCGGTGAACGCTTTCAGTCTGCGCATATCGCCGTCCGTGCAACCGGGATGGGCGGCAATGAGATAGTAGGTCAGGTACTGATCTTTGCCGGCGCGCGCGGTGGCCTCGAAAAACCGCTTACGAAACTCGACCAGTGACTTTTTGTCCGGCTTCCCCATGAGGTCCAGCACTTTGTCCTCCGAATGTTCCGGGGCGAGTTTCATCTGTCCGGAGACATGATAAGTCACCAGTTGCTGCAGGTAACGGTCGCCCTGTTCGGAGTCGGACAGTACCAGATCGTGACGGATACCGCTGGCGACGATAATTTTCTTTATCCCTTTAACCCTGCGCAGACGTTTCAGAAGTTCGGTCTGGGGGCCATGATCGACCGGCATTGTGCCGCATACTTTGGGAAAGACACACAGTTTGTCCGCACACATTCCTTTGGTCAGTTTCTTTCTGCATTCAAAACCGTACATATTGGCGGTCGGCCCGCCGACATCATGGATCGTTCCTTTGAAATCAGGGTGCACGGTTAATTCCTCAGCTTCACGCACGAGCGAATCCGCCGACCGCCAGGTAACTGTCCAGCC
>JAJRTA010000147.1 GCA_024278515.1 Candidatus Zixiibacteriota bacterium | reverse complement strand
TGTCGTGCAGTCCGGATTGATCTCCCTGCCCAAAGCCAGCAGTTTGAGAACATCCGGCCAGGTAGGCGTGATGGATGTTGCGGCCAGAATATCGAAATCGGTTCGCTCCAGATGTTTCCTGATCTTGCCGTAATCGTGACGAAGGGTCATCGCATCGTAAAGGTCGACCTTCCAGCCGGCTCGTTCCGCCTGCGCCCCGAGATACATCAAACCCAGCGGCGGCCAGCTGCCGGCCACTTCGACCACGCCACAATGATACGGCGGAGTGACAAAAATGATTTTACGATTTTTCGCGGCCATATTTCTTGTAGTACTTTATGTGAGAAATGACGCCAAGGACGGTCAGGCTGACCAGAATAATATGTTTGACCACGAGGGCGGTCACCTGACCGTTGCCGACCGCGTGATTCCATTCGAAGTCCATGAAATAAGCAGCCCGAAGCGCGCCACCGAGGATTACGCAGGCAAGGGCGATCCATGAGACACGAAGCAGCCGGCCGAACAGGTGTCTCGGCAAATCGGTCGGCAGAGCGGCTCGATCAAAATACCGGCCAAGAATCCAGGTTGTGACCACCGAAACCATTAGTACCGCAACGGCGAGGTCGTGGAAGTAGTTCATAATCATGAGGAATACGCCGAAAGATGAACTCATGGCCTATACCTGTAAATGATAATAGCTCCGGCCGCCGGATCGGCTATGAGCACGCGGTTTCTCTTTCGATCAACAGCCAAATCAGAGGGGCGTCCCTCCTGATCACCGATATCATACGAACTAATGTATTTACCCAGAGAATTGAACATGTGCACCTGTCGGTTGTTGGCGTCGACCACGTGAAATCGGCCCATCTCACGCACCCCCGACGGATCGAACGATGAGGAATCCTGCATCGACGGGTCGGCGACATTGTCCATGTCGATTCCCTGTGGTGCTATCGGAGCCTCGGTAATAACAGCATCGAATTTGTACACAAAGCGGCCGTCACAGGTGAAAACCTTCATATCCCCCTCACCGGCATCACCGGCGACCAGACGACCATCCCGGGTAACATAGACTGCTGAAGGAAAGATTATTTGATGCAGTGTGTCGTTGGGAATAGTGAGAATAAGCTCCCCCAGCTCGGTTATACCCTCAGCGTCGGTTATTGACACCGCCATTATTTTCCGCAGGGCGGCATCACCGATATAGGCCACGCCGCCATAACAGTAGATACTGAACGGGGACAACGGCGTGACACCATCCGGCAGTGTCCCGAACGATGTAATGAGATTCCCCGGGCGGTCATAGATTACAACAAGATGCCGGGCATGGTCTGTCACGACCAGCAGTGAATCGGTCAGAAAGAAGCTGGTCGGATACACCGGTTCCGGTTGTGTAAGCTCTATCGAACCGATTCGGATCAGGCCGCTGTCGTACATGTCGATCCGAGGCAACCCCCGGTACGAAACGAACAAAGTATCATGAACAAGTCGCAATCTTACCGGGCGAAGCGAGTCATCTTCATCGGTCAAAACATGTTTCTCTGAATAAACCGGCGGTGCGTCGAAACCTCCCGGGACAGGCTTTTGTTTGTCGCATGAGACCCCAAACAGGATCAGTATCAATATAATTGGCAACAGTAAACGCGGCAAAACGTCCTACCCGTATTCATGAATTGTTTCGTACACATATCCCACACCCCAGAGGGCGAAGACTACGGTCAGCGCGGCAATAATGGTCATCAGGCAGAATGCCCGATGCGACAGTTTCCAGCCCAGCTTTGAATGCAGCACCAGTCCATACAATAGCCAGCTTATCAGCGACCAGAGTTCAATCGGGTCCCATGCCCAGTAGCGCCCCCAGGCAGCATGCGCCCAGATAGCGCCGGATACTATCATCACCCCCCACAGTATCAGCCCGAAAATCAGAAAGTTCAAAACCGTTCGCGGCAATGATGAAAACGCAGGCATCCTGACCGCCAGACGCGCCATGCCGTCATACCGGGATTCCCCCAACAGGAAGATCGTCGAAAATGACGCGGCGACCAGAAAGGCCGCAGCTCCGGCGGTGGCGAATGAGGCGTGAATAAATAACCAGACATTGTCCAGCGCATCGGAAAGAGGCGACGCCGCGGTCGGCATCGACGAAGCCCAGCCCATCAATAAAAATGACACCAGTGACAGCGGCAGCAATACCGGGATTATCATAACCCGGACACGCATCAGGTGAAAGATCAACAGCGCAAACCATACGGCGGTAACCATCGACTCAAACAGAGTGACAAACGGCGGGTGACCGGTCTGTATCCAGCGCACAATCCCGAACACAGTCAACAGAGCCAGGGCTGCCAGCGACAGGCACACACCCCATCGAAACGCACCCGGTTTTCTGAAAATCAGTGAAAGCAACCCGGCGAAGAAAGCAACGGCCAAAGTCAGCGTGGTCGCCCAGAACAGGATGGCCTGCGCGGAACTCACTCTATGCCTCCTTCACTCGTTTCAGACGACCGACAAAGCTGAGCGTTAATCCGGCCAATGCAGACCAGAAACCGAAAAATACCAGGTTCAGAAACGGACTTTTCACAACATCAATATAGCACCACTGCCGGAGCCGGGGTATTGATAATTTGTAGCCGTCGAAGGTAACCGTATCGTCGGGAATCATCAGTCCGGCAAACAGCACAACACTGTCCTGTATCGCTCTTATCCGGTATTCGATATCCGGCTCCCGATCGGTTTTTACCTCGATTTCAAGATGTATGTTGTTTTCGGGGACAACAATAAAGTCCCGATGAAATTGCTCTCTGTTTTCCTTTCTGTTGGCTATGCGAACAAAGGAATGAAACAGGATATTCTCCAATGAGTCGGTCAACAGAACTTCGGGGGAATAGCCGCTTTTGAGACCATAATGGAATTCCAGCCCACGCCGCTTGAGAGGATGATTGGTGGAAATCTCCTTTTCAACAGATGATGACCCAGTCTGTACTATTATCAAGGCTGATTCTCCAGGGCCCGATCTGTCCTTGTTGTTATTCAAGATACTGATAAGACTGATCCTGAAGCGGTCGTATTCATCAATGTACAGCGGCCCGCAAAACTCACGGTGATACGACTCAGGCCGGTCGATGAGGGTCTGCCCCTCGGTCATGGCCAGCACGCCGTTATACTTGTAGAGGAAGTTCAGTATGATCGCGGCCATGATAAGAATTAGTGAGAGATGAAATATAATCGATCCCACGTGGCGTGTTTTAAGCAGTGTTCCTCCGACTTTGCTTACCGTGCGCAACCGTCTGATATTGCCGAAGGCAAGGTTGACCGCGAGTAGTCCGAGCACGATGAAGAACGTTGGAGTGTAATAGATGCGGTCGAGGCCGAGTTTCTCGATGACGATATAGTTGTCGCCGAGGTATTCCCGCCAGTTAATGATTTGATCTTCGGCGATATCACGCTGAGGTATCACAGCAGACAGCACGAGGTATAGAACCAAAACGGCAATGAGAACTAATGCCAGCCGAGCAGACGCGAGGTTGATCCTCATAATTGACAATAACGCGGTTAGTAGCCTTTGTCAGAGTGGTTCTTACAGGTTGTCGACCAGCATCTCTTATTAGTGAAGTCCATGTTGGCAATATAGCCGCTTACAAAGGCATCGGCATCCTGTCCGGTACCGCTTGATCCATTAACCTCATTGTAGACCCATTTCTTGTTCATACCATGAACAAAGATCCC
>JAJRTA010000146.1 GCA_024278515.1 Candidatus Zixiibacteriota bacterium | reverse complement strand
ATAATCTCCGCCTTTTTCTCCTGTGGGATTTTCTCCGATTTGAGACTGTCCAGATATATTTTCATAGAAGCCAGCGGTGTTTTAAGCTCATGAGTTACAGCCATGAGGAAGTTCTGTTGATGAAATTTTAGTTCTTCGGCACGAACCAGAGCCCTGTAAATCAGCCACGCTCCGATCAAAAACAGAACCAGAAAGAAAATCCCCTCGAGACCGAGCATGATCTGGCGCTGTATTTCCTGGGAGTGCAGCTTTTCGACATAAGCGCTTTCAGCCCCCAGTTCTGCCGCTATATCGACTTTTTCATCGATCATGCGGGCCATGAAGACTATCCACCAGACCGCCTGAGTCAGGGCGACCGCGGCCAGAATGATAAACAACACCATCGCGGCCCGTGGGGTCAGGGTTCGTTTTTTCACGCGCAACTCTCCATTATGTTACGTCAATTTAACAGTTGAGTTACGCGATTGCAAACTAATGAGATAATGTAATTCCCGGATCAGTAATACGAGCTAAGGCCTGCGGCTGAACAGGTCTGAGATTCCGCTTTGTCCTCAGGCTGAATTGTCAAAACAAAGGGTGCTTTCGGCTACCGGAGAGTCCTAACCAACCGGCACCAGATCTGATTTGTGGATGGCTTCCGTTGCAGTTTCCCCTGTCTCGGACGGATGAACTTTTTCACCCTTCAACAGTTTTTCAGCGGTGCTTAGAAGTTTGTCCATGTTCAGCTTGGTGATGTGCGCATCCGCTTTGAGGAAACTGGCCCGGGCTTTCATGCCTATATCGCCGATAGAGGAGTAGACGATAACCGGAGTCTCCGAGTTCTCAGACTGACGTATTCTGAGCACGAGGTTGAGTCCGTCCATCTGCGGCATCTCAACATCACAGATGACCAGGTCGTATTTCTCTTTTTGGAACAAATTCCACGCCACCTGTCCGTCGCCCGCCTGTGACACGATACCGCTGTTCTCGGTAAACTCATTTACCAGCATAGCCCGCACCGCCGGGGAATCTTCGGCCACAAGTATTTTCTTACCGGAAAAATCAACCGCCGGATCGCTTCGCTGGAGATCGGCCTGCCGGAGTTCCGGGCAGAGGTCCATCAGGATTGTCTCGTAATCCAGAAGCAGCACCATGCGTTCTTCGGTCGGCTTGACGATTCCGATTACATATCGCTGGTCGATACCCTTGAAGACGGATTCGGTATCGATAACATCTTCCCATCTGAAATGATGAATCCAGTCGATCTTGTCGACCAGGAACCCGGTTAAAGTGCCGAAAAACTCGGTGACTATGACTTTCTGTCGGTTGGTTTCGCCTGTGCCGACGCCAAGGAACTCGGGAAGATCCACCACCGGAACCAGCCGGTTCATATCCTGAAAAATACCTTTGACCGCAGTATGAGTACCCGGGACATTGGTGAAGTGCATGAGGTCGTTGACTATCTTGCTGACCTTCAGGATGTTGATGCCGAAAGACATTCCTGACGCACGATATTCCAGCACCCTGAGTTCATTCGAGCCGCTTCGCAGATATGATTCTGCATCCAGTTTGAGACTCATTATTTATTCACTCCTTGTGCTTTTCGCAGATTGATATTGGACACCGCCCCGCCTTCGGTGTGATCATCAGCCAGAATCGTACCGCCCATTCCCATCGCGGCCAGTTTGCAGAAATACAGCCCCAGTCCGACTCCCCGGTGCCGCCCCTCGGTTCTGAGTTTCAACTGTCCGTACTTTTCAAAAAGAACCTCCGGGTCAATATCACCAAGACCGCTGCCGGAATCTTTGATATGCACAAACACCGAGCGCGACTCTTCCTCTATGTATATTCTGATTGTGCCTTGATCCGGGGTGTGGCGCACGGCATTATACAGCAGATTATCAAGGACCCGTTTCAGCAGACCGGAATCCGCCTGAACTGTAAACTCTTCAGAGTTATCGGGCAGCTTTATTTCAATGCCATGCTCCTCAGCCGATCCGCTGACCATCACAGCGGCCTCTTTCACGACCGGCAAGAGGCTGACCTCGGTCAGTTTGCACGGAATCCCCATTTCCCCGGCTTTGGTCACCGCCAGTATATCGTAGATTATGGATTCCGTTCGTTCCAGAGCAATATGCGAGGATGTGATTATCCGGCGATGTATAGGTTTATCGAGGTCGAGTTTCCTCTCGTCAAGCAGTTTGAGAAGGTATTTCATCGACGCCAGCGGTGATTCCATATCATGCAGCAAAACAGCTACAAATTCCAGCCACTTGTCGATGTCACCGGAACGGGTAACCTCAGATCCGGCCCCGTTGGTTTTCTGGTCGAGTTCTGTGGTCACTATACAGCCACCCGTTTTTATTAGATCAGGTTATAAGTCATCCGTTTATATGAATATCGGCAGGAAAGTCGGCTTCATTACCATCGAGTAATTTCCCCGACCGGCTATATGGACAGGGGGAACAATTAAGGGGGGATCAATAATTTCAGTTTAGCGGCAGTCGGCTCAGTCTGAGAGAGTTTGAGACCACAAAGACAGAAGATAAAGCCATTGCTCCGGCGGCGATCATCGGGGAGAGGGTCCAGCCGAAGACCGGGTAGAACAGACCGGCCGCGACCGGTATCGCGAGAACGTTGTAGAAAAAGGCCCAGAAAAGATTCTGCTTGATAATCCTCATGCTGTTTTTGGCTATTTTGAACATTTTCAAAAGGTCGGTCAGTTCCGACCTTATCAGCACGACATCGGCAGTTTCGACCGCCACGTCGGTGCCGCCGCCAATCGCCACGCCGACATCAGCCGCCGCCAGGGCCGGAGCATCGTTGATACCATCACCCACCATGGCAAGACAGCTCCCGGACTTCTTATATGACTCGATAACCTCCTGTTTCCGTTCCGGTCTGACTTCGGCTTCAAAAAACTCCAGGCCGATCGATCGCGCAACCCCGGCCACGGTACGGTAATTGTCCCCGGAAAGTATTGAGACGCGATCAAAATCACGGTTCAGCCCGGTGATTACAGCGGCCGCGTCAGCCCGCAAACGATCACCCAGAGATATCAGCCCGGCCAGACGACCGGCATAGGCGATAAAGACCACCGTCTGTCCCTGTCTCATTTCCCGGTCGGCTGTCATCTGTGCCGGGGCAGTATCGATCCTTTCTTCTTTCAGCAGGGCTTCGTTTCCGATCAGTAACCGTTCCGACCGGTATTCCGCTTCAAGACCGAATCCTGGCAGGACCTGAAGCTTGCGAACCTCGTGAGGTTCGATCTGTTCGGATTCCATGTATTCTACAATGGCTCTGGCCAGCGGGTGGCTGTTTTGCTTTTCAGCCGACCCGGCCATACGGATCAGTTCACGGCGTGACCATGATTCCAGAGGATAAACCGAGATCACTTCAAACTCTCCGCAGGTCAGGGTGCCGGTCTTGTCAAAAACTATGGCGTTGAGTTTCGTGATCCGTTCGAGAATATCGCCGCCGCGGATAATGATCCCTTCACGGGCGGCCCGGCCGGTTCCGGCCAGAATAGCGGTAGGCGTGGCCAGACCGAGAGCGCAGGGACAGGCGATAATCAGAACCGAGATAACGCTCTGAATCAGAAGCGGGCTGTCCGGCGCATACCAGTACCAGATAATCAGAGTAAGCAGGGCTGTTATCAGGACCGCCGGAACGAAACGGGCCGCGACATGATCGGCCAGCTTCTGCACCGGCGCCTTGCGTCCCTGAGCCTCGGCGACAAGACGTATCATCCCGGCCAGAAAGGTATCTTCACCCGATGCGGTAACTTCGAACCTGAACGACCGGTTACCGTTTATCGAGCCGCCTACGACCTTATCGGAGGGGTTTTTCTCCACCGGAATGGATTCGCCGGTCAGCATCGACTCGTCGATGATCGGTCGGCCTTCGGTTATGATGCCGTCCGCGGCCAGTCTTTCGCCCGGTCGCACCTGAAGGGTCATGCCCGGTCGCACCGTGGCGGCGTCGATTTCGATCTCGACACCGTTGATAACAGCCAGCGCTTTGGATGGCCGCAATCCGACCAGGGCGCGAATAGCCTCTCCCGCTTTTCCGCGTGCCCGCGCTTCAAGATAACGGCCCAGCAGAATCAGGGTGATAATCATCCCGACCGATTCAAAGTAATAGGCTGGTGTTGATCCGACGGTCCAGTTTGATGCCAGAAGGTACAGGCTCCAGCCGAAAGCGGTAAGAGTGCCGACCCCGATCAGGCTGTTCATATTGGCCCGGAAGTGAACAGTTTGTCTGATCGCGTCGGAAATTATCGGCCGCCCGCCCAGAATCAGCACCAAAGCCGCCAGCACTGCCTGCGCAAGACCGTCGAAAGGCGGAACTATCAGCGTCCGACCGGTCACCATCGGCCACATGGCCACCAGGGCCAGCGGCAAAGTCAGAAGCAATGAGAGCTTAAACTGTCTGAGGGCGGTTTTGGTTTCGTGATCGTTCTTTTCGAGAAAATCCGGACGGCCTACCGTGGCGGTGAACCCGAGCTGTTCAATCTGTTTGATTATCCGGTCGACATCGGTTTCTTCCCGGTCGTAGCTGATACTGGCTGAGCGTGTAGCCAGATTGACTCGAACACTCCGGACTCCTCCCGAACCGGACAGGTTTTTTTCGACACTGCTGACACAGGAAGCACAACGCAAACCACCTATATTCAGCGTGAGTTCATCCGTTTTGGCCATGGTGATTCATTATAACGAAAACAGGGCGGAGTTGTTCTATAAAAATGAACCGTTAACGAATACCAAGAGCAATCAGAAGGTGCGGACACCGTTTTACCAGTTCTTTGCGAATCCGGGCTCTGGCGCGATGCAGGTACCAGCGTACGGTGGCTTCCGGCATATCCATGATGTCGGCGACGTCATCAAGCTTACAGCCCTCGATATCACGAAGCATGAAAGCCGACTTCTGTTTGTCGTTAAGCAGATCGGCCGCCTTTTCAATCTGATCGCTCAACTGCCGACACTGGTAGTTGAATTCGGGGCCGCGGCGTGATGATTCCTGTATGTCGTGATATTCTTCAAGCTGCTCATGTTGATGACGTCGGTGTTTGCGGATATAATCTATGGAGGCATTTACTGTTATGCGATGCAGCCAGGTATAGAACTTTTTCTTTTCATCATAGCGCCAGATATTTTTGGCCATTTTCATGAAAACAATCTGGGTAATATCGGCGGCCTCGTCGTAGTCATTGACCATACGGTAGGCCAACGCTCCTACCTGGTTGCGATAGCTCCGCACCAGTTCGGAAAAAGCGTTCTTATCACCCTGCCGAAATCTTGCAATAATTGATTTGGCATGTAGTTCGCTTTTATCTGCCGGAGAAGCTGTGGGTCTAACGACTGGATTACTGTTCATCCCATACCTGATGCCTGTTATATCAATGCGACTGTCCTATGTCATTATACATAACAGTCTTATCCACCTTAAAGTTCCATGTAAGACTAATTATGTCCTTATTTCTGCTGTGCCGAGGCGGTATCCTGGCGGCAATTGTCTATAACGGGTTTCTTCCGGGCATCGGAGTCACTGCTTGACTTCACCCAGCACGGCCTCGAATGGGTTGAATCGCAGCCGCTTAGGTTTGTCGTCAAGCCCGGTGATTTCAAAAGCCGTGTTATTACCCGTAATCAACCGGCGGAGGTAGAAAGTCCCCTTGTTCTTTGTCTGGATTTCAATCGGGACCGGCATCATAAAAGATGAGTCAACCCCTTCCGTTATCACTTCACAGCGGCAGGTGTAGTAACCGTCCGGAGCGCGCTCGCATTCGTAGGTGAATCTGAAAGCAGGCAGGTCGTTGCCGTAAACCCATTGATCGAAAAACCAGCCCATATCCCTGCCGAAATATTTATCACAATGGAGCTTGAAATCATGGGTTGACATCTGTTTGCCGCGGTTGGACAGGTACCAGTCTTTCATCATTCGGAAGAACCTGTCGTCGTTGAAAGTGTCCAGATCGGTCAGCATGACACGCAGCATGTGAAGAACCAAAGCGGCTTTTTTGTAAATGATAAGGTTGAAATCCCCCCGGGTCTGCGAACTTGCGGTGCGATATCCCATTATGATAGGGCCTGATTCGGCGCCGGACGAAAGCAGGTAAGACCGGGTATCGAAAATCTTTTCCCGATATGTCCTGAGCATCATCAGGAAGTCATCTTTCCCCTGAGCCGCCTCTACATACATAAGCCCTGAATACTCGGCAAATCCTTCGGATAGCCATTGATCGTGATAGCTCTTATGTCCGACCCCGATTCCCCACCATTGATGAGCGACTTCGTGGCTGCGGTGTTGTCGCTGGTAACTGTCTGGGACAGCTTTCCTGAAAGTCTCAAAACCCATGTGAACAAAACCGGGAAACGCCTCCGAGTGCGAGGCGAGGATTTCAGAAATCACAAGGCGGTCAATAGGTAACAGTCCGAATTGATTCTCAAAAAACAGCAGGCTTCCCATGACATCACGGGCGACATTTTTTACAATCGTACGGTTGATATTAACGGTCTGCATAACGAGGCCGTCAAGCAACTGTTGTTGCCGGGGATTTGTGAAATCGACTCCTTCGGGAAGCACATCACTCCTGGTGGGGAAATAGGTGTCGAAGACACCGATATTGAAAGACACATTGTGGCTGGGCTGTTCGACCTGCCAGCGTGTGAACAACGTATCCTTCACAACAGTACTGTCCACAAGTTTGCCGACCGCTGAAAACCCGAACCGTTTCGGTGTTTTGAATTGCAGGTTGTACGTGGTTTTCTGACGGTAACCGGCGCGGGGATACCAGGCGGCTCCGGCCTGAACAATAAACTCACCAGGATAACGTTCGGCTATTTCGCCATGATAGAAAAATGTCAGCGTGGAGGTAGCCCCGGGGGGCAGCGACATGTTCAGAAACAGGTAGAGGCCGGGCGACTGGTTGCGTTTATTGGTCCAACGCTTAAACCGTACCGGCTGTCCGTTCGAGTCCAGGATACTGTCGATCTCCATGCGGGGATGAAGCGAGAAAGATGTTGCCTGAACCGAGTCATTGGTTGTAAATGTCAGTTCGGCTCGACAAAAACATTCGCCGCGATTGTCAATACTGGTCTGGATATCGTAATGAATCGGGGCCAGTTGATCCCTGGTCTCACTTTCCGGGGAAGGATCGAACGGGTTTTCACCGGGCGAGTAGCTGCAGATCAACTCCAGCCCTTGAGTCGAAGAAACCGGCCCCCGGTTCCTGAAAAACCTGATCTTTTCAACATCATACGGATAATAACGATAGCAAACCCGGTCGGTGCCTTCCGGCGACAGGTTTACGAGTAAATAACGCTCAGGGGTTGAGTCGATCAGGCACTTGAGGACATGAAAGATATCGGTGCGCTGCTCATGGTGGGTTAGTTGTTTATGCTCCGATTTGAAATCACGACGGGTTTCTGCGGGTAACGGTTCGTAAGAAAGGGCGCAGGAATCCCGCACCAGCCGCCAAAGGTAGTCGTCAAAAAGAAACTCGGCCGACTCGAACGGGAGGTTCAGCGAATCGGTATCAAAAAAACGTCGCATCTGATCCCGTTCCAGCCCGATTGATGGAGCAAACTGAAAAGAACCACGCCCTTTGAAATAAGCGCCGAAATATCTCTTTACCCCGTCGATCAGCGCCGGCTGGCAGAAGTAGATGCGACCATGTTCCAGATAGACGCGCAGGTCATTGTGTTCGATAACCAGGCCGGATACCTGGTAGAAGGCGGAATCTTCGAGCTCGGGGTCGAACATCTGATCGAAAACGGCTTCGAGCTGTTCGCCGGTTGCCCCGGAAACCGAGCCTGCCGGGAAGAGAAAACAGAACAGGAATAAAACGAACCGGATCACGGATGGTAGCCCTTGACAAACTCCATCCGTTTCTTCAGGGAAGGGTGACTGTAGAACCAGAACTCTATCAGGGGATGCGGGTCGGGATCGGAGAGATTGAACACCGAAAGTTTATCGAAGGCGGTGGCGGCGGTTTCGCCTGAGACTTCGGAGATGTCCATCCCGAACTTATCGGACTGATGTTCCATGTAACGGGACGCGGAATTGTTGATCGGCTGAAAAACGAAACTGATTACCGTTAAGAAGATCAACACCAGCGGAAGCGAGGCGAGATCAGAAAGTCGCTCGAAGCGGAAGCGGTTTTTGAATCGCCGGATAATACCATGAATGGTCTTATCCATAAGCCAGAGCGCGAACATGATGAATATTACAGCCAGCCCCAGCCCCCACCACATGTGGTTCATCAGGTAGTGTCCCATTTCATGCCCCATGACAAACCGGATTTCACCGTGAGTAAAATTATCGATCATAGTGTCGTAGAGCACGATGCGCTTGGTGTTGAACAGACCGGTGACGTAGGCGTTGATCTTCGATGACTGTTTGGAACCGTTAACCTGAAAAACATCGGATCCCTCGATTCCGGCCGACTCGGCCAGAGTAAGGATTTCAGCTTCCAACTGTTTATCCTTGAGCGGCTCGAACTTATTGAACAAAGGGGCGATGAATACCGGAACGATTACAATCATCAGGACGGCAAAGGGAATAGCTCCGAGCGAAAAGGCCAGCCACCACCGTTTCATTCTGCCGACCAGCCAGTAGAAAAACCAGACCGGTACAACACCGATAATGAGACCGATCAGAAGGCCGAGCAGGTTTTCGGAAAACCATTCGGAGAATGTCTGGTTCATGAAGCCGAAATCGGACTCCACGATAAATCCGCGGTAGATCGAAAACGGCAGGCCGAGCAGGTAATCGGCGATTGCAAACATTGCGAAAAACAACCAGACTGAAAAAAAGCGAATCCTGACTTTTGCCGCGATGTCTCGCATTCTGGCCGACAAGCCGGTGAACAGAATCAACGAAAGAATAGCAAGGCTGATAAAGAAATCCACGAATCTCCAGATGTTGTTGAAACGGGAGTAGCTGATCAGTTTGGCTTTGCGTTCCGGCGACATCGGATACAAAGACGTTCCGGAAGACTCGGTCCCGCTTGCGATACTATTATCTGCAGAAACGGTATCAACAGCTCCCACGGTAGTATCGACCGCGGTATCCGCAAGGGTATCCGCCCTGGAGGAGATCGGCAGTATTAACAGCGCAAGGACGATCAGGGCTAATGCAAAACGAATCGGTGCGGGATCGGTCATCAGTTTTCGTATACTCATTGAACTTACCTTTTGTTGCAATATAGTTTACCTGAAAAGATAGGTGTGTGGTACTAATCTACAAGCAAGAAATGCCGGCCTGCTTTCAACCGACCGCCGGACACTCAGGTTCATCGACGGTGTTATTTCAGGGCCGTCCAGTCAGACCGGGAACATGCGTTCAATCGGTCGAGCTTTCTGTTTTCCTGCGGTAATCTTCGATAGCGGCTTTGATAGCATCCGGCGCAATCACCGAGCAGGCGACTTTCTGGCTGGGGAGGCCGTCGAGGGCGGTCACTATTTCATCGGCGGTGAGCGCAAGCGCCTCGTCGATGCTTTTCCCTTTCACCATTTCGCTGGCGATAGAGCTTGAGGCGATCGCGGCGGCGCACCCGAAAGTCTTGTATCGAACCTCAACCAGACGACCACTCTCGATCTTGATATAGAGTTTCATCATATCGCCGCAGTTGGGATTGCCGACTGTTCCGATGCCGTCGGGCTGGTCGATCTCGCCGGTGTTGCGCGGGTTCTCGAAATGGTTCATCACGGTATCATTATACATGTCGCTACATAGTAGCATTTCATACAGAAAAGGCAAACTGAAAGTGAAGGAACAAACAAGCCGAAACGAAAACGGGAATGTCATAACGGTGTTGGAAAAAGTCAGGATTAACATATGAATTGACACCTTTAGAATGAAGGATTATTCTACCTTCTAATAGAAGAAATACTAATCATGATGCCGTGTTAGGGAGTATTTTGTGATATCGGGAAAAAGATCATGTTATTATTCGCATTCTCCGGCTCCTTCAGGAAAGATCGAATATCTTTCATCTCATTTGAATGCAGTCTCAAAAAGAGCATCCGAGTATGCGCTTCCTTTGGGTCTTAAGGAAAAAGCGAGAATTGCCGGCTTGCTTCATGATTTGGGCAAGTATGGTTTTTTATTTCAGAAACGTTTGGAAGGTAAAGAGCGAGGCATTGATCACTGGTCGATAGGTGCCTGGGCGGCGTTAAAAGAGTTCAGGTGTGCTGTCACGGCTCTGGCTGTCCAGGGTCATCATATTGGTCTGCAAAGGGCTGATGGTGATTCACTTAAAGGTATACGTCCTGATAGGCTAATAAAAGCCCATCCATTGGGCCTACGTGTTTCAGAACCGGACATTGATCTTCAGCAATTTCTCGAGCGATTCAGTAATGATGGGCTGACACTGCCGCAGACACTCAACACATTGGCTATTAGTCAAAATACTCTGCCGATAGAGGCCATGCTTGAAACGAGAATGTTGTTTTCAACTTTAGTTGATGCTGATTTTATTGAGACGGAGGCACATTTCCAATCAACAGACGGTGTCAACAAGTCCTACCGTCCTGAAGGTCCCACGCTTCAACCTGATAAAGCATTACATGTTCTTCAGGAACACTTGCAAAAACTTACTAAGTTGCAACATGTTTCAGAAAGAGTATTGAGTTTACGTGCTGACTTACAGAATGCTTGTCGAGTTGCTGCTTCTACAGCCCAGGGATTATTTACGCTAACAGCTCCTACCGGCTCGGGGAAAACATTGAGTATGCTGACGTTTGCTCTTGAACATGCTATTGTTCATAATCTTCGCAGGATTATTGTGGTGATCCCGTACCTGAGTATTATAGAACAGACGGCACAGGTTTATCGAGGAATATTTAATGAATTATTCGGTAACGAATACATCCTCGAAGATCACAGTCTTGCAGGAACTCACTCCGGAAATAAGGGTGCTGGTGATAGCGACGATCTCCAAATACTGAGAAACCAGCTTGCGGAAAATTGGGATGCTCCAATTATTGTTACCACGAGTGTCCAACTTCTGGAGTCACTGTTCGCCAACCGTTCTTCATCGTGTAGAAAGCTTCACCGACTGGCCGGATCAGTTATTCTGTTTGATGAAGTACAAACATTGCCGAAGAATCTAATAGTTCCTACCTTGGCCTCACTTTCTTATTTGTCAGACCGGTTCAATTCTTCGGTAGTGTTTTCTACAGCCACCCAACCAGCCTTTGGCGCTCTTGATGAGGCTGTTACTTATTACTGTAACTCAGGGTGGAAACCTCGTGAAATTGTGTCAAAAAAAGTAGAACTGTTTTCACGAGCCAGGCGAACTAAAGTACTTTGGCCTGACTTGAGCCGGAAGGTATCATGGCCGGAGCTGGCTAACAAAATATCCTGTCATAACCAGGTTCTTTGCATCGTCAATCTAAAGCGTCACGCCTGTGTTCTTTATGACGAGCTCTGCAATTTGAAAGTAGATGGGCTGTATCACCTTTCAACCAATATGTGTCCCGCTCACCGGGGTGAAATACTTGAAAAAGTCAGGTCCCGTCTTCGGGACGGAAAGTCATGCCGTTTGGTATCGACGCAGTGTGTGGAAGCGGGAGTTGATGTTGACTTTCCGGTTGTCTTCAGGTCACTGGGGCCGATGGATGCTATCGCGCAGGCCGCAGGTCGATGCAACCGTAATGGGCGAATGGAAGCTGGTTTAGTACATGTTTTTATCCCTGATGATGAACAATTGTGTCCTCCCGGCCCGTATGAACAGGCCACAAGTGTAACGCTTGTGATCTTACAACAATATTCAACAACTCCACCTGATATGGATGATCCTGAGTTGTTCAATGAATATTATAGGAACTTGTTTTCGTACAGTGCTCCTGAAAATCAAAACAAGGAATTACAGGAAGCAATAAAGGTTCTGGATTTCCCCGACGTAGCATTAAAGTATCGACTTATCGATAAACCTTCAATCAATGTCCTGGTACCGTATGATATCGAATTATTCAACCAGCTTAAATCCGAGGCCGAAGATGCCGGTCTGAATCGCCGCTGGATAGCCCGGGCGCGCCCGTATTCAATAGGACTTTACAAACCGGGTAAATTTGAACCTTACCTGGAGCCGGTTCCTTTGAAATACGGCAGACAACGTGGAGCTTCGGAAGACTGGTTCATCTACCTTAACAAAGATGATTACGATAAAGCCAAAGGCCTTGTAATGCGATCAGATGATTTGCTTATAGCGTAACCCGAAACAATAAATAAAGGAGGAATTATGAACCCCAAAAATCAGGTACTGAAAGTCTGGGGAGAGCTGGCCTGCTTCACTCGACCTGAACTAAAAGTCGAACGATTCAGTTACCCTGTTATCACCCCGTCAGCCGCCCGTGGTATCTACGATGCCATCTACTGTAAACCAAAAGAGTTCCGATGGCAAGTAACAAAAATCGAGATCCTCGCGCCGCCAAGTTACATAGCGTTGCGCAGAAACGAGGTGAAAGAGAAAATATCTGCCGGCTCTGTTCAGAAATGGATGAGCGGTAAGGACATTCCTGAGCCTATTTTTGCAGATCTTACCGGTGCAGATCAAAAAGGCAGGACTCAGCGGCAAACGATGGCTCTCAAGAATGTCTGTTATCGATTACACGCGGTGATACATCCCTGGCCCGGATTTGAAGATCGTATAAATGGCCTGGAAATGCAGTTCCGACGCCGAGCCACCAGGGGGAAATGTATTTACCAACCTTATTTTGGATGTCGAGAATTCCCGGCCTTTTTTGAGTTAATCGATCCGGAACAAACACTGACTGAGCCTTACCCGATCAACATCGACAACCTTGGTTTTATGCTGTACGACGTTTTCGACCTCGCCAGGCCTTACGACATTTCGACATGGAAAGAGCAGAACCACAACCTGTTCATAAGCTTATTCAAACCGCTTGTTTCCAACGGCGTGATGGTGGTTCCTCCTTATGACAGCAATGAAGTACTAAAACCTGAACGGAGGGAACGCTGATGTTGAACCTGCTTAAGGAATACGCTGAGAAAAACGGGTTAGGATCCGAACCGGGATTTACGTCCAAAGATGTCCGTTGGGTTATGGTGTTTAGCACTGAAGGTATGTTTCTCGAGATCGTTGAATTAGGCGATACAAGCCTCAAGCGTAATCGCGGAGAAACTTTTCCATTATGCCCGAACTTCAGTTTCTCGGAAATGAAAGCCGGCGGCGTGAAAAAAAGTCATTTCCTTGTGGATACGGCCGAGGTGGTCGGATTGCATAGTAAAGACACTGACAAACCAGAGATCCATGAAAAACATGATTTCTTTGTAAAAATGCTTCGCGAAGCAGGCTCCGTCTTCTCTTTATTGAAGGTCGTCGCCGACCAATTGAACAACCCGGATACTCTCTCGCTGATTCGCGAACGTTTCATAGCTCACAAAGCTAAACCCAACGATAAGGTGACACTTAAAATAGGAGACAACCTCCCCGTCAAAATGGAAGTTTGCCTCGATTGGTGGCGAAACTACAGAAAACAGCTGGCGGAGATTCTACATAAAAAACAAGCTGGTCGAAAAAAGGAAAAGAACCGCTTACAAATGCGTAGCCTGGTAACCGGAGAACTGGCTGAGCCGTTCAAAGTTCATCCGAAGATTTCCGGGCTTAGCGATGTAGGCGGGATATCTTCGGGTGACGCCCTGATCAGCTTCAAACAGGATTCCTTCTGCTCTTACTTCTTGACGCAATCTGAAAACGCACCTGTTTCTGAAAACGATGCCAGTTTTTACAGCACGGCACTTAATCATCTTATCAAGAATCACAGCCGGCGATTGGCCGGCGCCAAAGTCGTCCACTGGTTCAAGGAAAAGATTGACCCTGAAGACGACCCCCTTCCCATACTCACCGGCGGAGGTGAAACCGAAAGTATAACTGCTCAGCGTCGCGCCAAAGAACTCCTAAAGGGGATCCGCGAAGGAAAACGACCGGATCTGCAGAATAACTTTTACTATTCACTTACACTTTCGGGTGCCTCCGGTCGCATCATGGTTCGCGATTGGATGGAAGGACAATTCGAGGAACTTGTCGCCAATGTAGATATGTGGTTTGATGATCTCGATATTGTCCACAGAGGAGGCTCCGGTATGGCCCCATCCCCTAAGTTTCTCGCAGTGCTCGGAGCCACAGTAAGAAAACTCGATGATCTGACTGCTCCATTTGTCACGAAAATGTGGCGTGTAGCTGTAAGGAACGAACCGATTCCGTACTCTGCCCTGACACAAGCCCTCGCCCGTGTCCGTGTTGATATTTTAGAAGAAGAACCGCCTAATCATGCGCGAATGGGCCTTTTGAAAGCATATCACATCCGCAAAGATAAAACTAATGGAAAGGAGCCTACTATGAAAACACACCTCAACGAAGAGCACCCGGATGCCGCCTATCATTGCGGTCGGTTAATGGCCGTGCTGTCGGCCCTGCAAAGAACCGCCCTCGGTGATGTGGGGGCTGGTGTCATACAACGCTATTACTCGGCGGCCAGCACGACACCTGCTTTGGTGCTTGGACGTATCACAAGCACCAGCCAGCATCATCTGGCAAAAATTGATTCCCCGGGTTTGAAACATTGGTATGAAGAAAAACTCTCGGAAATATGGGGGAAAATAAAAGACAAAGTACCGGCGACCCTGACCTTGGAAGAACAAAGTCTGTTCGCTCTCGGCTATTATCAACAAATGGCAAACATGAGATCAAAGAGTAATAATTCAAACATCAAGGAGACTGACAATGAATAACATCATCACCAACCGCTACGAATTCGTTTTCCTGTTTGATTGTGAAAACGGAAACCCCAACGGCGATCCGGATGCCGGAAATACGCCACGAGTCGACCCCGAAGATATGCATGGTATGGTTTCTGATGTTGCCATCAAACGGCGTATAAGGAACTACGTCCAAATGGCCAGAGGAAATAAATCCCCGTATGCTGTTTTTGTGGAACATGCTACGAATCTTAATACCAAGATTGTTCTTGCCCACGAAGAGACTGGCGGCGTCCCTGGTGTCGGCGATAATAAAACCAAAGCCAACAAGAAAAAAGTCGAAGATGCCTCGGCCTGGATGTGCAAAAACTTTTACGATGTTCGTACTTTTGGTGCCGTTATGGCTACCGGCCCGAACGCCGGGCAGGTACGCGGGCCGATTCAGATAGCATTCGCCAGATCAGTCGATCCGATCCTGCCGTTGGATTTGTCGATCACCCGGATGGCGGTTGCAGAGGATGTCAAAAGCGCCAGGACAAGCAAAGATTATGAACAATGGGAATCCGAACAGCCGGAAGATAAACTTCGCACTATGGGCCGTAAACAACTTATTCCCTATGGGCTGTATATGGCCAAAGGATTCATCAGCGCCCATTTGGCGGAAAAGACCGGTTTCACTGAAGACGACCTGGCTTTGTTCTGGGAAGCACTGTTGAATATGTACGAACACGACCGCTCTTCCAGCAAGGGGGTAATGTCCGTTCGCAGGCCCATTTATGTTTTCAAACATGTTGGAACCGACAGTGACGAACGGCAGCGAGCACAACAGGCACGCTTGGGTTGTGCCCCCGCTCATAAACTTTTTGAACTGATCAAACCTGAAAGAAAGGAATCTGTTAAAGTGGCTCGATCTTTCGATGACTACGAGATAGTCGTTGATGAAGAGCATGTTCCTGATGGTGTCGAACTGATACGGGTAGAGTAAGATGTTTTCAGAGGATGAATTACTGCCCGTCTCGGCCCTCCAGCATCTGGAATTCTGCCCGAGACAATGGGCGCTAATGTACCTCGAGAACGTTTGGGAAGAAAACGAGCTGACGATGCGGGGTCATATCATGCATGAGACGGCCGACCGCCCGTCACGTGAATGGCAGGGCGAGGTGCTGATTACTCGCTCACTGCGGTTGCGTTCCCTGAGGCTGGGTCTCACCGGTGTTGCCGACGTTGTCGAGTTCCATCCGGTTGATTCGGAGGGCGGTTCCTGCAAAGGAACCGCCCTGCCCGGTCTGGGCGGTTTATGGAGACCATACCCGGTCGAATATAAGCATGGCCGACCAAAACTTGGATTGTGCGATGAAGTACAGCTCTGTGCCCAGGCGCTCTGTCTTGAGGAAATGCTGTCGGTAACTGTTGCTGACGGCGCCTTTTTTTACGGAAAACCGCGTCGACGTTATCAGGTTGCCTTTGATGAGATATTGCGTGAAAAAACAGAAACCCTGGCGGCAAAACTGCACAGCATGACTAAAGACCGTGCAACTCCAAACGCCAAATACAGCCGCAAATGCCGGAGTTGTTCCATTTACGATTGGTGTCAGCCCAAAAGCGTCGGCAGAAAAAAAAGCGCTTTCCGCTATCTCGAGAGAATCAGTCTTTGTGAAGAAAATAACGGGGAGCAGGAAACATGAAAAAGCTCCTGAATACCCTGTTTGTCACATCACAAAGCACTTACCTTTCTCGAAAAGGAGAAGGCGTTCTGGTGACAGTGGAGGGGGAAAAGAAATTACATATCCCTATCCATACTCTCGATGGCATTATCTGTTTTGGACAGGTCACTTGTAGCGGTCCGATGCTGGGATTGTGTGGAGAAAGAAACGTAACAGTATCATTTTTGTCGGAATATGGACGTTTCCTGGCCCGCGTGCAGGGCCCCATATCCGGTAACGTCTTACTCCGACGGGAACAATACCGACGTGCCGATCACGACAGCCAGAACGCCGATATCGCTAAGTCGGTCGTTATTGGTAAGCTCGTAAACTGCAGAAGCTTGCTCATGCGTGCCGCTCGTGAATCAGCAGATGATGAATCAGCAATGAACCTGCGTCAAGTTGCCGACGAGTTCAAGCGGCTGACGAAAATAGCACACGATGCTGTCGATCGTGATACTCTACGGGGATTAGAAGGTGCTGCCGGTCGAGCCTACTTTGGAACCTTTGATCACCTGATCCGACAGCAAAAAAAAGAGTTTGTTTTTCGCGGCCGGAGCCGTCGTCCACCTTTGGACAACATTAACGCTCTTTTGTCATTCGCTTATACCTTGCTGGTTCATGATGTGATTTCAGCGCTTGAATCGGTAGGGCTTGATCCCCAGGTGGGTTTTCTGCACCGCGATCGCCCCGGTCGTCCAAGCCTTGCTTTGGATATAATGGAAGAGTTTCGACCGGTGCTGGCTGACCGGTTGGTGCTTTCACTGATTAACCGATGCCAGGTAAAAAAAGACGATTTTGAACAATCCGCTTCAGGTGCTGTAAGTATGAGTGAAAAAGCTCGTAAACAGGTTCTTTCAACCTGGCAAAAACGAAAATCCAACACTATCGAACACCCTTTTCTCGAAGAAAAAATGGCCTTGGGCCTTCTGCCATACGCTCAGGCTTTGTTATTGGCAAGGCACTTACGCGGGGATATCGATACATATCCACCCTATATCTGGAGGTAACAAAATATATCCCGTATTTAATTTTGTATAGAGTATTAACTATGATGGTGCTGGTAACTTATGATGTAAACACTGAGGATTCCTCAGGTCAAAAACGTCT
>JAJRTA010000145.1 GCA_024278515.1 Candidatus Zixiibacteriota bacterium | reverse complement strand
GAGCAGGGGGAAGTTACGAAAGTGTTGTGCGACTCAACCCTTTCGGACAGAATTGTCAGCTACGTAAAACCTTACCTGAGCAGAATTGAGTTCGTTCCGGCGGATTTCGAGAGCGGCAACACGGGTTCGCGGTTACCGGTAGAGTTGCGTTTGAAAGCCACCTCACCGTGGCCGCTTTTCACCTTTCCGCTTGACACTACCGGAGAGGTCGGCGACTGGTCCCTGTTCGATCGCTGTCTGGCGCTTAACGAGATAATACCGGCAAAAATCAAAAGATTTGAGTCTTATTTTGGCGCGCCCAATATTGATACGACTTCAGAGCAGTACTGGTATGTCCTGTGCCGGGTGGAACTGGACAGCATTGGCGCGGTGAAAGAACGTGAGGTCGTCTTGTCCACCTACGATAAAGTAGCCGAACAGATCAGCACCGCCACCCTCTGGGGTGAGTTTTCTCCGGCCATTGTAAAAGGCCGCCCGGTTGCATCGGATATGTACATCCTGGTATCCTTTTTCGGCGCCGTGGCCTATCCCACTACTATTATATATCCGCAGGAAACCGACACCGTCTCGAATATCCTCGAGCGGCTTCGCATTCGTCAATATCCGGTCCGGTCCGGACTTTTGTCCCCCCCCATTCCAAAACGTTTACCTTCCTTCAATTATCCGCTGGGGCCGTATCATCCCAACCACAGAGATACCATACTGGTTGATCTGCGGGTGGACTCGCTTGGAAACTGTCGTGTGGCCGGCACGGTCAGGACCCATGCTGAAATCAGAAAAGCCCTTGGTGAAGTGGTTCCTGAGATGCAGTTTTATCCTGCTTTTGATTTCGAAGGCAGGCGTCGATCCTTTACCGGTCGCGCTGTTTTCGAATTCAGCGGCGAACCGACCGTACGAGTTCGGTGGCAGTGGCTGCCCTGACCCGAAACGGTTCCGTCCTCCCGGTAATCTGTTGATATAAAATAAGATAGCTATGCGAAAGTTGCGTCGGGGGAACAGGTTGTCGACGCACATTTTGCGCCAGATTTCCGGTCGTTTTTGCGGCTAAGTTTCTGCCCTGTTGCAACTCGTTACAATACAACAACTAAACAATGCGAATCCGATCGTGCGGTTTAACCGGCATGATTATTGTCTGTAATGAAGACAGGTGCAGTCAGGTGCGCCTCCGGATGAACAGGAAGAATACTGGTTTTCGGCTGTATAAGGCAAAGGAGAAGTGTTGTGATAGAACGAGCAACACGCGCTATGAATGTAGCGTCAGGAGTTATTGTTTTGGTTACGGGAATATACATCGACTACTCGTTTGCCGACCTTTTAGGTCTTGAAATCAGGGCGCTGATCGGCCTGCTGGCGACTGTTTATGCCATGTTTCGACTTGCTCCATGGGTCAGAATTATGCCACGTGAAGCCGGGCGCACCACCTCTTGAGCGGCTCGAATTATTCCCTTGACTTTAATGAGTTATCCTGTATTTTGGCGACTTATTTTGGGATTCTTCGTATGAGGGTTCTTGATTTGTACATTATGCCTCGTAACCGGCGACTATTGGTTCTTGCAACGCTTTTGATCACTCTGGTGAGTGCCGGGGTGGTCGTTGCGAAAGATGATCTCAAGCCGGAAATCATATCCGCACTTGAAAAGGCGGATACGGCTCGGGCAATTCAGCTTTTGGAAGCTGAGATTGAGCTCGACCCGGGTTATCACGCCAACTATAATCTATTGGGTAAAATATTCTATGAACGCGGGCAGTTCGCCAAAGCTCGTGATAACTTCCAGCTTGCGGTAGAGAAAAAGAAAAAGCACTGGGAATCTGTTTATCTGCTCGGTCTCTGTCAGTTGGAGCTCGGAGACCTGGA
The DNA here is from genome assembly GCA_024278515.1 of Candidatus Zixiibacteriota bacterium. GTDB lineage: Bacteria > Zixibacteria > MSB-5A5 > GN15 > FEB-12 > JAJRTA01. The sequence goes on along the minus strand of JAJRTA010000145.1, from coordinate 1,319 downwards.
CGAGGCTGAGAAGACCATGCGGGACGGACTGAAACGAGCCCGCAAGAAAGACAAAGCGCAGTTCGACAACGGTCTCGGTCTTGTGTTGATGGCCCGCAAGCAGTACACCGAAGCCGATCGTGAGTTCCGGGCCGCGCTGGTTATTGATCCCGACAACCCTGAGTACCATATTAATCTCGGTGACGCCAACTTCTACCAGGGGATCCCTTCGCTGGCCATCAGCGAATACGAACAGGCCTTAAAAGCCGATACCGCATCGCTTGAAGTTTACTATCACTGGGCTGAAGCCTGCCTTGAGATGCGCGATTACAACTGCGCGATTGAAAAACTGCAGATTGTGCTGCAGAAAGACAGCACCCATGCTCCCGCCTGGATGCGGGCCGGTGGTATCTATTTCAAGGCGGCGTTGTCGACCCGCTCAAGGGCGGAACGCAAGTCTCGTTTCATGGATGCGATAGGTGCCTACAAGAAGTATCTGGAACTTTCCAATGTCCGGCCGGATTCCATCTCTGTCCGTGTCTATTTCGAGATTGCCATGGGTTACTTGAATGTCGGCGGCGCTGAAGAAGCTGTTAAGTATTTTGAAGATGTGCTTTCCATTCCGTATGAGCCGAGAGATATCTACTTTCATTATGGTAAAGCGCTCTGGGGCATACAGGACTTTGTGAAGAGCGGTGAAGCGCTGAATAAACACCTCGAATGGCTTAAGGACCCGGATAATGCCGAAGCGACCCGGATCGATGACTACGAGTTATACCAGTATCTGGGTGATTCATATTATTATCGCAAAGACAAGAACTTTTACCGGGCTGTTGAATACTACCTGAAATCGCTGGAAGACCGTCCCGATCAGAAGCGGCTTGTTTATAATGTTGCTGTTTCCTACCATAACGAGAAAAATTTCGTCAAGGCGCTTGAGTATTATCAGCGACGTATCGACCTCGGAATCGACAGCACCAAGGATGCCGGTATTTTCAAAAACGCCGGTTACAGCGCTTTGAGTATTGCCAATATGGAAAGTTCAGACGAAGACATGGAAAGTCTGGAAGAGGAAGACGAAGAACCGGTTGATACTGGTATCGATCCCAATCTGAACTACTACGAAGTAGCTGTCAGTTATATGGAAAAGTATTTGACTCTGAAGCCGGATGATAAAAAAACAATACTGCTCGTGGCTAATACTTATCTGTATCAACTGTCTGATTGTGCCAACGGTGTAAAGTATTTCGAACGTTTGCTCGAAGTCGATCCCGACAATTGTGATGCCCGGAAAGCGTTGGGCTATGCTTACTTTGGTGGTGTGTGTACCAAAAATTATT
>JAJRTA010000144.1 GCA_024278515.1 Candidatus Zixiibacteriota bacterium | reverse complement strand
TTGGAACCGATTTCGACATCATTTTCGATTTCGACCCATCCGACCTGTTGAATCTTCTTGAGACCTTCGGATGACTCGGCAAAACCGAAACCGTCGGACCCGATCACAGTCGAAGCATGAATAATAACGTTGTCGCCGATACGAGAACCATCCATTATACGCACCCCCGGGTAGATCAGGCAGTTCTTCCCGATCGCGACATCACTGCCCACATACACTGAAGAAAGCAATCTCGAACCGGCGCCGACCGTGACTCTCTCACGCAGGTGACAGAGCGGACCGACGGATGCAGCCGAATCTATTCCGTCTGCATCCTCGATGATCGATGATTCGTGAATCCCCGGTGACAGGTTCGGTCGGGAGTCATACAGCAGATCTATTATGCGGGCAAAGGTCAGATATGGATCTTTATGCCTGATAATACCGGGACAAGGGGCGTCTATACCCGGCGCCAGCACCACTGCCGATGCCTTGGTAGTCTCCAGAAACCTGACATATTTTCTGTTGGCTACGAAACTGATATCCCCCTCACCGGCCGATTCAATCGGCGAAGCGGCCCGTATGACCAGTCCGGGATCCCCCTCTAATTCCGCCGACACCTGACGGGCGATCTCTCCCAGGGTCAGGGGAGTAGTGTCACTCCATTTCTTCAAGACGTTTCAACACCTCATCGGTGATATCATGTGTTTCCTTGACCCAGGCCACACTCTGCAGGGTAAGGATCAGATCATAATTACCCTCGATGGCGATCTCCTCGATGGCTTTCTGGATATTCTCCAGAATAGGCCTCAGCAACTCCTGATTCTTTCGTTCGGCTGTACCGTTGGGACCGAAAACCTGCCGCGTGAAAGCGTCGAGCGCTTCCGTTTTGGCGTTGATCATGGCCTCGCGCTCCCGTTTCTTTTCATCGGAAAGAATCAGTTTCTGTTTTTCGTATTCTTCCTGAAGCTCCTGAAGCTCCTGTTGCTTGGCCATTGCTTCATCTTCCCACGCCTTGGACTCGGCGTTCCATTCTTCCTGCGCTCTCTGCCATGCCTTGTACTCAGCCTGGATACGCTCTTCTTTAACATAACCGAGTTTCAACCCCTGAGCAGAGGCCAGCGGAGCAATCATAAGCGATACTACCACCGCTATGAAAAGAATTGCTGTGAAAAGTTGACTCCTGAACATACTTATCTCCTGTAAATACTGAATTATTGTTATCTGAAAGTAGAACCATACTGAAAATGCGGTTTCCAGCCTTTCCCCAACCCGTCAAAGTCATCAAGAGAATACCCGAAGTCAAACCCCAGCGTACCGATACCGGGCACAGCCACCCTGAATCCGAGGCCGATTCCTCGATACAGCCCGGTGATGGGTTTGATATCGTCACGATGCAACCAACTGTTACCGGCATCAAAAAAGACCAACCCGTAAATTGATTGTTGTGAGATCGGTATCTGAAGTTCGAGATTGGCCACAATCATGTATTTGCCTCGCACCTTTGTACGGAAACTGGTGAAAAGCGTGTCATCGGGAGGATCGATCCCCAGCAGTGCGTTCGGATCGTTGTAGTAAAATGCCGTGTCCGATGATGTAACCAGTGAATCCGGTGTCAGCACACCTCCGTCGTAACCGCGCACGGTTCCATCGAAATCTGTTCCGCCCGGTGTAAACCTGTCACTCAGCAGAATCCGGTCGTCACCCGACGGCGAAGTAACCACTCCGTACTGTATTTTGCCCGCGATCGACATCCCCCAGAACAACGGGAAAAACTTAGCCAGATCTATCGAGTGTTTCTCGTAATGCCATACACCGCCGAGGATACCGCCGGTATGCTCAAAAGTATATGACAGCCGGGAACCGGAAGTAGCGAACTGCGGCAGATCGCGCGAATCACGGGTTATGTTGACGGCAAAACGCGACGACAGACGCCATTCTTCATTATAGGCGGTAACCGAACCGGGGTACGGCCCGTAGTAATCCTGTTTCAAGAGGACATCCGATGTCGGCCCCCGATAGTAGTACGAAGCCTTATATGAGTTGCGGGCCTTGAACAATTCATCGAAGTCATAAAAACGGTTTCGCTCCAGAGAGTACGAGGCATACATACGGAAAAAGTTGTCCGGCCAGCTCAGCCGTCGCCCCACTCGAACCGAACCACCCTGACGTCCTTCGGTATAGTCGGTATACCAGCGACGGTTGACCATGAAACCACTCACCCCAAGCAGAGTCGGTCTTCCGAACATCCACGGTTCAGTAAACGACAAACTGAACGAATTACGACGGCGGCCGAACTCTATATTCAGCGCCAGATTCTGACCGTTACCCCGGAAGTTGGGAATACCCAGCCCGACATTGCCGACCAGTTTGTCCTGACTGTTGTACCCGGCCCCGGCCATGATCTCGCCGGTCCGTTTTTCTTTCACCGTAAACTCGATATCGACATCGCCGTTGGGTAAAGCGATCGGTTCGGGTATCGCCTGCTCGAAATAGTTCAGCGCCATGACATCGCGAATAGACCTGATCAAACGCGCCTGGTTGAACACTTCGCCCGGGTATACTTTGAGTTCGCGACGAATTACCTTCTCCTTGGTCTTATAGTTGCCGACTATATTTATCATACGGATATGTGACGGCAACCCCTCGCTGATCTCGTATTTTATATCGATTATCGAATCCTGGCGCGTGGTACGAATATCATTCACCCGCGTATGCAGGTGGCCGATCTGGTAATAACCGGTGTATATTTCCTCGATTGACTTGTCGTACTTTTCTTTATCAAAGACATCCCCTTCATCGTACTTCATCATCCGCTTGAGGAATCTCGTATTAATAACATTGTTCCCCTCGAAAGTCGAGGCGCCGAAATAGTAACGGGGACCTTCATATACCTCGAGGAAAATCGTCATGCGGTTGCGCGTGGTGTCTATCGCTATCGAATCAGATACCAGGTAGGCATCTATAAATCCCCTCTTGTGGTACTCATCGATCACCTTGACCAGGTCTTCATCATATTTGTCCTGCGCGAAATCGGATGTCTTCAGAAACCCGCGGCTGCGGTTACGCATCTTTTTGATCAGGTCGCCGGCCTTTACCCGTTTGTTGCCGGTCATAACTACTTTCTCGACCTTGACCTTTGATTTCTCGTCGATTTTGAAAAGCAGGGAAGCCTCGGTGGAGTCTTCATTGTAGATCAATTCATGGGTTATCTCGGCCTGAAAGTAACCACGTTCGGCGTAAAGTTCGGCCAGTTTGTTTTTTTTATCACGAATTAAAAACGGCGAGATATAGCCACCGACTCCGATATCGACCAGTTCCGCCCTGAGATCCTTTTCCTTGATCTGTTTGTACCCTTTGAATTCGATCCCGGACAGCTTGGGAAGCTCCTCGACCACGATAAAAACCTTCAACCCCCCGGTCACCGGCTCGGCATCGATCCTGACATCGGAAAAAATCCCCAGCCCGTACAACCGGCGAATAGTCGCTGTTACATCGGTAGCCGAAAGCTCTTCCCCCTTCTCCAGAGAGGACACTCCCATTATAAGAGATTTACTGGCGGCCCGATTGCCAACCACCTCGATATCGACAATTCGGTATTCCTGGGCCTCGGCTGAAAAAGCCGCGACGACCAGGATAACAAGAAGAAGCAGAGCTGTCCGTGCTCTCGCTTTCACAGCACCTCAGAAGTTATGCCGACGGTACGACGATTTTGTTGATCCTGATCTCCGAGAAGTCCTGGCGGTGTCCCCTGGTCAGGCGGTACTTGGTGCGTCGTTTAGCTTTGTAAACAATCACCTTCTCTCCTTTGCCGTGACCGACAACTTCGGCTTCAATTTTGGCGTTTTCGATAAATGGCTGTCCGATCTGTGAGTTATCACCATCAGAGATCAACATAACTTCTTCGATCTCGAACTTGTCGCCTTCACCGGCCTTCAGACGGGGGACCTGAACATTGACTCCTTCTTCGGCCGTGTACTGAAAACCGCCTACTTGAAAAACGGCGTACATTTGTATCCTCCAACAATAGAAGTGACTTTCCAGCTTCAATTTAGCCACGCAAAGTAACACAAAAGAGCGCCAAGTCAAGGCTAAACTGGATTAACCGGATTTCGTCTATGTAAACGTTTCCAAAACTTAAACTCTTGATCCTCACGCCGGTTCCAATTGCAGACCACCGCCCAGTTCAAGTTGTACTGGTTCACAGCATACGCTGAAAGTCTGTTTGAGACCCGGTACAGAATACTATACAGAGCACGCGTCCCATGTTGCTTCCCCCTTAAGTAATATAGATTATTTACTCAGTCGCTGCCCTTATATCCAGATTAGTCAGTTCGACCTGATCACCGAAATCAATATAATCCACGAACAAGCCGTTCTCAATATCATACAACTGCTGTTGATGCGCTCCGGGCCCATCCGGCATAACAGGATACTTGTCGTCCGGAATCACTGCCATTGCTCCGAAGTCGGTACCCTACTCCCAGTCAGGTAACAACGTTGGGTCACACGAATTCGTCGGCGCGAATCCGCAGGACCCACCGCAACAGCGAAAAAGCGGACGCACACTGCCAATACTGCGATAAACTTTCGTCAGGCTATATTATTCGGGAAAGTCCAACCCCTTTTGTGATTGAGAAACTGAAACATTTGAATATATTGAGTGGTTGCACGTTATAGAAGGTGGATGATTCTGACTGATCAAATAAACCAAAAGCCCGACCCGGCTGAACAGAGTTCGAACAAAACCGTCTTTCAATTACAGTCGACCTACGCCCCGAAAGGAGACCAGCCACAGGCCATTGCCGAGCTGGTCGAAGGTCTCAAGCGAGGTGAACTCCATCAGACATTGCTCGGAGTTACCGGCTCCGGCAAAACATTTACTATCGCCAATGTAATCGCCCAGTGGGGCAAACCGACCCTGGTGCTGTCGCACAACAAGACACTGGCCGCCCAGCTTTTCGGCGAGCTCAAAGCGTTTTTTCCAAATAACGCGGTCGAGTTCTTTATCAGTTATTATGACTATTACCAGCCGGAAGCATATATACCGACAACGGACACATTTATAGAGAAGGACACATCCGTCAACGAAGATATCGATCGTCTCCGTCTCCGTGCCACCGCTTCCCTGCTGGACCGCGACGACGTGATAATTGTCGCCTCGGTGTCCTGTATCTACGGCCTCGGTTCGCCGGAAGAGTACAAACGTCAATTTATGATGCTCGAGGTCGGACGGGAGTATGACCGCGACGATGTAATCCGCAAGCTCATCGAGATACATTATAACCGCAACGATATCGATTTCAGCCGCGGCAATTTCCGGGTACGCGGCGACACAATCGAACTGATCCCGGCTTACCACGAAAACGCCTACCGGATCGAGTTTTTCGGAGATGACATCGAACGAATCAGCGAGATCCATCCACTCACAGGAGAAATCCTTGCCGAACGCAGGAAGCTGGCCGTCTATCCGGCCAAGCACTTTATCACCAGCCGACCGCAACTTGAAGTGGCCATCAAGGCTATCGAAGAAGAACTGGCCGCCCGACTGGAAGAACTACGGGCCAATAACTCCCTCCTGGAAGCGCAACGGCTGGAGATGCGCACACGGTACGATCTGGAAATGTTGCGTGAGCTTGGTTACTGCTCCGGGATCGAGAACTATTCACGACACCTGACCAGCCGTAAAGAGGGTGAGCGTCCGTTTACGCTGATCGATTTCTTCGGTGATGATTTTCTGACTATAATCGATGAATCCCACCAGACTCTCCCCCAGGTGCGCGGGATGTTCCATGGCGACCGCAGCCGCAAAGAAGTACTGGTAGCGCACGGGTTCCGTCTTCCGTCGGCTCTGGATAACCGCCCGCTGTATTTTGAAGAGTTCGAGCAGTTGATCAGACACCGCATCTATGTCAGCGCCACCCCGGCCGACTACGAACTTGAAAAGTGCGGCGGCGTGGTGGTCGAACAGGTGATTCGCCCGACCGGTTTGCTTGACCCGATAGTAACGGTCAAACCGCTAAGCACCCAGGTCGATGATCTGCTGGAACAGATCAAGCAGCGCAAAGCCAAAGGAGAAAGGGTGCTGGTCACCACCCTGACCAAGCGAATGGCCGAGGACCTGGCCGATTATGTCAATAAAGCGGGAGTGAAAGTCCGGTATTTGCACTCGGAGATAGCCTCGATCGACCGTACCGAGATTATCCGTGATCTGCGCTTGAAAGAGTTTGATGTCCTGATCGGGGTGAATCTATTGCGTGAAGGTCTCGATTTGCCGGAAGTCTCTCTGGTGGCCATACTCGATGCCGACAAGGAAGGTTTCCTGCGTTCGGCCCGTTCGCTGATCCAGACAGCCGGACGAGCCGCCCGCAACAAAAACGGCGAGGTTATATTCTACGCCGACAAAATTACCGACTCGATGAAGAAAGCGATCGATGAAACCGAGCGCCGCCGCAAAAAACAGCTCGCCTATAACAAGAAATACAACATCGAACCGGAGACGATTTTCAAAACACGCGATGAGATCCTCCGCTCGACACGATTCGCCGATTCCAAAACGGTCGAAGAAGAGACAGTCGAGAAACCGTCCGACTTCTCGGCTATGAGCACCGAGGATCAGTTGGCCTTCATGATGAAAGCGATGAAAAAAGCGGCCGACAACCTCGACTTCGAGACAGCCGTGCTTCTCAGAGATGAAATAACCAGTATCAAGAACAAGATGAAGAAAAAGCGCGGCAGGAAATAACAACATCCGTATTACCTGAAATAAACATGAGAAACGATTCTTTTACAGTCGGTCGGCGTAACTGCAAAGCTTTTTTACTGCTGACCGTGGCAGTATTTATCGGAATTGCTCTGATAACTTCCACCTGTCGCGATCAACCGACAGTGGTTGACACCAATGACCATCTCGAACTGATCAGCTATATCGAATCCAACGAAGACGGCCGTGAGTTGTTTCGCACTGATGGAATAATAAAGGCCTACCCGTACACCAAGCCGAACCGCCATCCCGATGTTGTATTCCGCGACAGCCTCGACTCGGTGAGCCGTCAATATTTCACCGACATTCCGACTTATTGGGAAGAAACAGATTTCGGACCGCCGTTCGGAATTGTCGATGCCGCTGAAGTCGCGGTGACGGATATCTTTTATGTGCGGGTAACGGCCGATTCCGCCGGAACTCCCCTGATCACTCTTTACCAGCAGCGCGTACTCAAACGGTACGCCCTTTTCCTCAGATTGCGAACTGAACAGGACGCCTACGCCGGCTGGCTGATGTATGGATACAACGGAGGTGTCCCCCGTGACGGCCTTCTGGAAATCACCAAATCGAACGGCATTAAATTTCGCGGCGACGGTCTGGACTTTGACGAAGTCGATTACCTGAAGTACGTGTCTATCCCTCATACCGGCGATGATGGTATAGTTGATTCCATCACCGTTGATACCATCCCCGGCTCCACCAGATATCGTTACATCCTGCTTCAGGATATTGAACGGGTCACGCGCGGCGACCGGTTGGTTGTCCGCGGCCTTGATATCCGGAACGAATCGACCTACCAGATCATAGCCGCCGAAACTGATACCGGGGCAGTCTATCGCCTGATGAATCGACCTGATATCGGTAATTATGTCGACACCATCAAAACACCGACAACTACGGATCGCCTGTGGAACCTGATCACATTTTTTGAATTTCAGTTCCCTGACCGTCCCGGCGGTATATGGTGCGTGCCTTATCGAGCGCAGTAGCCTTGTCGCTGCTGAAACCGGGGCGTCCGTATGCAACCTCAGAGACCGATCCTGTCTTAATCCCCGAAAACGACCCGTTCTCCGATTTTTGTTGAATATCCTTTACACTGCCGGGTACTTACACCATAATGAAGTCACAAGTAAACGAGTCTGTCTGAAAACAAGGAGGTATTATGTCCAGGACTCAGTTAAGATTACTGCCGCTTTTGTTGATCGCCGTATTCGCCGTCGGTATGGTCGGCTGCGGAACACAGATTCCCTCGGGGCACCGCGGGGTGTTTTATTACAAGTTCGGTGACGGCACCGAGTTTGGTCAGGTCTATAAAGAAGGGTTCGTCTGGCACCTGCCGTGGAATACCATGTTTGTATACAAGACACAGTTGCAGGAAAACAAGGAGGCGCTGACCGTGCTTTCATCCGACGGGGCCAGTATCAAGATGGAAGTGTCGATCCTTTATCATCCCGAGGCGGAAAAACTTGACTCGCTGCAGGTGACGATCGGTCCTAACTATTACGCTGTCACGATTGCCCCTTCTATCCGAACCATCGCCCGTACCGTCGCCGGACGATACAAGCCCGAAGAAATATATTCCACAAAACGGGAGGAGATGGGCTCCGAGATTGTCCGCCTGATGCAGGAAGCTATGGCCGACAAATATATCAGTATATCCAATGTTCTTATACGAGATGTTCAAATACCGGCCAAAATATCCGAGGCGATCAATTTCAAACTGACCGCCGATCAGGAGGCTCAGCGAAAACGGTTTGAAATCGAAAAAGAGAAACTGGAGGCCGAACGAAAACGGGTCGAGGCCAAAGGTATCGCTGATTTCCAGAAAATCGTTTCTACCGGGATAACAGCCTCGTTGCTGAAATGGAAAGGAATCGAGGCAACCCTCAAACTGGCTGAATCCCCGAACGCAAAAGTTGTGATTATAGGTGACACCAAGGACGGTCTGCCGATTATCCTCGGTGGAGACAGGTAACTGTAACTACCTGCCAGTATACAACTGATCTGATTATGGAGCGGCGCAAAAACGCCGCTCTTGTTTTCGTCCTGCGTTCATGGTTCAGCTCCCGAGGCAGACAATTCTGTTCGGGAGTATTTTGAAGGTTTTTGAACCTGTTTCAGATCGACAGATCCCGGAGAGCTGCCTCTGTGACACAAAGCTGCAACCATCAGCAACATTTTCCGCAGACAACTGCAAACCACTCTGCTAACTCCCTGTAAGCTCAGGCATTTTAACGGATTACCGATTTGGCCTGATTCTTGCAGGGTAGGGCCCTGAGGTCTTTGTGTGTTGACTTATAGTCCAAAAACGCTATATTATGATGCTCGATAAACTAAGCTTATTTACTACTTTGGCTTACTGCGAAACGTTACACTTGAGGTGTAGGAGCTTAGCAAAAGTGAATAGTGCACTCCAAGGGGGTACCACTCCCAAGGTGCAACAACGAGGTGGTTATATCACCGCGACTTTTCCATCGCGGACGACGGTGTCCTGTGACTTCGTCGTGAACTCTTCTGGAGGATTTCAATGATACGATCGAGGTGTAGTTCGATACTTCTCTTTACGATCGGGTAGATCTTGCTTGCCCTGCCGGTATTCGCCGCCGGCAACAGTAGTCCCCTGAACTCCGGAACGACAGTGAATGTCTTACCGGGTGATGATCTGAAGGCTCCTGTCCTGGAAGCGTCATTTTCCAGCCGGCGGGTAGGTGATACCATACTGATTTCCGGAAGTGGTTTCACCGCCGGTGAAACTGTTTCACTGTCGGTATCCCTGCTTAACAAGGATGGCAGTGTCACCCGGGCCGGCGCTGAATTCAGTGTAGTATCATCGCCTGATGGTTCCATCAGAACCGAATGGGTTGTCGTTGCTCCTGATTATGCCGGACAACCTCTCAGGATTACCGCCACCGGTGTCAACTCCAATAAGACAGCCACTGTTTTGGTGACGGAGATCGGTTCCCGGTTGACGATACTGTCGATCCCGCCGGTCATTATGCGGGATTCTGCTTTTGAAGTCTCCGTACTTCTGGAAGAAGACTGTTGTGACAGTACCTACATGCCTCTGGAAGGACGCATCGTTGAGTTCTACATCCATCAGGAACCGTGCGGTGTGCCGATTGGCGGGACACCAATTGCAACAGCTGTTACCGGTCCCGATGGAAAGGCCACGGCCAGCCTGATATACGATGGTGTCGGTCAGTTTACTATCGGGGTCAAATACCAGGGCGAGGATCTGCCGGGTGATAATGATCCGCCCAACTCGGCCTGTTACCCTACTGAAAAAGTCAAAATACTCGCTTCTATCGACTGCTCTTATATCGAGATAATCCACCGACCGGTTCTGATTTCCTGCCCGCCGGGCGAGCTGGGACAGTTTTTTGTCTGCGCCGGAGATACGGTCTGTATGATGACCGATCTGTTCGACGAAGGGGCCGGCGGTCTGGTGTTTTCTCTTGCTCCCGGCAGTCCCGGCACTATCGACCCTGTTACCGGTGAGTTCTGCATCATTCCCGACACTTCAGGAGTCTATACCGTAACAGTTATAGCGACAGACTCGATAGGCCAGCAGGATGACTGCATTGCTGAGTTCACAATTGAAATGAACAGCCCGCCCGCCGCCACGCTCGGTGATGACATGCTGGTTGGACCCTGCTATCCGAAAGAAATATGCCTGCCGGTGAGTTATTCCGATATCGACAACAATATCACTTCCACAACGACCAATATCGGCACTCTGGCCAACAACCGGATTTGCCTGACTGTGGACAGCGCCGGTATCTATGAAGTAATACTGACCGTCACCGACGAATGTGGCGAAATCGCCGCTGATACCCTGGTCATTACCGCCGATCAGGGGGAGTTGCCTTTTGTCGATCTCGGATCGGACTTCGAACGTTTCCTTTGTGCTCCCGACCAGGTATGTGTCGATGTTTCCACTATTGAAATCTATCAGTCGCTCACTCCCAGCCTCGGGACTTATAACCCGCAAACCGGGCAGGTTTGTATCGATGTCGATCAGTCGGGCCGGTACGAACTGGCGGTTGCGGTAACCGATACCTGCGGACAGACTGTAAATGACACTGTTTTCTTCGATATAAACATGAACCGTCCCCCGACAGTGCAGACCGGTGCGGATACTACAATCTTCCCCTGCTACCCGCAGTCGATCTGTCTGCCGGTAGCTGTTGATGATGCCGACGGCAACCTTTCCAGCATCACCAGTAATCTGGGTACAGTCGGGAATGGTCAGGTCTGTCTGGATATTCCGGAAGCAGGCGTTTATGAAGTCGTCATCACGGCAACCGACGAGTGCGGCGAAACGGCCGCCGATACCGTAGTGATAACCGCCGACCCGGGCGCTGATCCGTTCGTAGATCTCCCGCCCGACTTTGATACGTTGCTTTGTGTCGGGGAATCGATCTGCGTCGATGTCACCACTATCCCGGAGTATGGTTTAATCGAAACCAATCTCGGCTCCTACGATCCCGCAACCGGCCAGGTATGTTTTACGCCTGCCCAGGATGATCTTTACGGTCTGATCGTAACAGTTACCGACACCTGCGGCAAGGTGGCCGCGGATACGATCAATATCGGCGTGTCGATCAACAAAGCCCCGACTATCTCGGCAGTGACAGACACTTCGGTCTATCTCTGCTACCCGCAGGCGGTCTGTCTGCCGGTTAATATCGACGATGCCGACAACAACATCGTCAGCATCACAACCAGCCAGGGTTATTATGACAACGGCCTGGTCTGCTTCACTCCCTATTCGAGCGGTACTTATGACATAGAAGTTACAGCCACCGATGAATGCGGCGAGTCTGCTTCGACAATAATTACTCTGACCATTCTGACCGATCAGGATATCTCGATCCAGTGCCCCGACGACACATCATTGACAGTCTGTGTAAAGGATACGGTCTGTATTCCCCTGACCGGGATTCCACAATCAGAATACATATCGGTAGATGTCTGGGGATTGAACGCCTGGTATGACCCGGCCACTCACTCGGTCTGTATCTACACCGAATGCTCCAATCAAAGCACTATCGACGTCATGGTCTCCACCCCCTGCAGTACCTATACCTGCAGTTTCAACATCGATGTCGAATGCAACGTCGACCCGCTGGTGCTTCTGCCTCCGGATACGACGATCATGCTCTGTAACGCCGACAGTATCTGCCTGCCGGTGGGAGTCAGCGACCCCAACGGCAATCTTGCCGATATCTCAGTCACCGGAGGCTTGTACGATCCGGCCACCAGCCAGGTTTGTTTCCTTGCCGATACCGCCGGAACCTACACGGTTTCTGTTACGGCCACTGATGACTGCGGAGCGCAGAACTTTGATGAAATCAATGTAGCCGTTCAGCTCAATTCCGCTCCGGTTTGCGAGGTCCCGAACGACACTTCGATCTTTATCTGCGAGGGAACGGAACTGATGTTGCCGGTAACGGCTGTCGATAACGACGGCAATCTAATCGGCTGTGAAGTAATCAGCGGACCGGGTACGATAGTCGACGGTTACTGGGTGTATACTCCTGTTTCCTCCGAAACCATCGCTGTCACTGTCGCCTGTACCGATGATTGTGGCGCGACTTGTGAAGCTACGTTCAATGTCACAGTAGAAATAAACCAGCCGCCTGAAGCGGTGGTCCGTGGTTATGACGGCCCGGTCACTGTTTGCGACCTCGGAAATGTCTGTATTGAAGGATTCATATCCGACCCGGACGGCAACCTGGACCGTGGGTGGTATGTTATCAACGGCGTAACATATCCGTATGATACCACGCTATGTTTTGCCGCGGTAGCCGGCCAGAACAACATTTCCCTGCACGCAATCGATTCTTGCGGTGTCGAAACAGTCTATGATACGATTATAGAGTACATAGAGAACAGTCCGCCGGTATGTGAACAGCCCGGCGACACTACGATTTTCATCTGTGAGCCGACCACTATCTGCCTGCCGCTTGTCGCCACTGATATCGACGGTGATTTTTCCGGATGGGAGTTGATTTCCGGACCGGGCAGTATTGTCGACGGAGCCTGGTGCTACACGCCACAGGGGACCGAAACGGTCACGGTAACAGCCCGCGCCCTTGACTCCTGCGGCGCCTACTGCGATCAGGAGTTCACGGTAACTTTCGAACAGAATTCACCTCCTCAACTGTCATGTCCTCCCGACACGGTTATCGAGGCCTGCAATTACAGTGAGATTTGTATCGATGGTTTCGCCGTGAATGATCCCGATAACAATATCATGTCGGTATCGGCCACGCTGAACGGCAGCCCGGTCGGCATGTCCGGAGAGACTATTTGTTTCACTCCGATTGACGGAGACAACATTATCACCGTAACGGCGGTTGACTCCTGCGGCGTGGAAACTGTTTGCAGTACGACCGTCACAGTCAACGTCAACGAACCGCCGGTCTGCGAAGTCCCCAATGACACCGTCATCACTCTGTGCGAACCGGAGGAAGTCTGCCTGCCGGTATCCGCGTTCGATCCGGACGGTAATTTCGACCGCTGTGAAGTTGTCTCCGGAAATGGCACTATCGTTGACGGTTACTGGTGCTTCACCCCCGACAAGACCACCGGCGGAACGATCACCGTTCGCTGTTACGACAGTTGCGGCGCTTACTGCGAAGCCGAATTCACGGTTAATTTTGAAATAAATCAGAAGCCGATAGTGACTGATCGATTCACCTCGGCCTTCCTGTGCGAAAGCGGCCAGGTTCGTGAAGTAGGTGTCACGGCGTACGATCCCGACAACGACCCGATGAACTTTATCCTGCTGAGCGGCCCCGGCGCAATCGATCCGCAGACCGGCCTGATCACCTACTATCCGGACACATCAGGCATATACACTTTCGAGGTTGCCGCCTACGACACCTGCGCCGGTGATACCGGGTTTGTTTTCGATACGATCAATATAAACACACCACCGGTCATGGTTACCGGAGATACGACAATCCAGGTCTGCAACATCAGTGAAATATGTTTCGATGTTACGGCAACCGACCCCGACGGCGATATCATCAATATCACCCAGGAGTCCGGCCCCGGCACATTCACCATGCTGACCGACAGTTCCGGTCAGACCTGTTTCATGCCGGACGATGTCGACAGCGCGACTTATGTGTTCACCTACTGCGTGACCGATCCATGTACCGGCGCTAAGATCACCGGCGAAATCTGTCCCACCTGCCCGCCCTGCGTCGAAGATACGGTACGCATCACGGTGCTACGTAACCGGCCGCCGGTTGCAGAATGTCCCGGTCCGCAGACGTTCAACATCTGTGAACCCCAGACTCTTTGCATCGACTTCTTTGCCGGCGACCCGGACATGCAACCCATAACAGTCAACGTCCTGTCCAATAACGCAGTCTATGACAGCGGCCAGATATGTTTCGACGCGGTCGTCAGTGACAGCTTCGATATCGTTATTGAGACAGTCGATGAGTGTGACGCGTCCGACACCTGCATCATCCCGGTCACAATCAACGCCAACAGCGCCCCGACAATAGTGACCTCTGATGATTTCTCGGAGAATCTTTGCGAACCGGCTGAGATATGTATCGATGTCGCGGCTTCGGATGCCGACAACGACAGCCTGACCATCACTACAAGTATCGGAGTGTTCGACCCGAACAGCAACCAGGTCTGTTTCACCGCCGACACCACCGGCCGTTATGTTGTAATTGTTACAGCCACCGACTGGTGCGGCAGTACCGCTGTAGATACGACGACCGTGACTATAAACATCAACGAAAGTCCCTTTATCAACGCCGGAGATGACTTCGAAGCCG
>JAJRTA010000143.1 GCA_024278515.1 Candidatus Zixiibacteriota bacterium | reverse complement strand
CTACCGCCTGGATGCCGGTTCCTTCTCCGAGACCAAGAAGATGGTTCTTCTGAAATAGTTTGATCACACATCATGGTTTGAGATCACACACGATCCGAACCACGACGTGACCGATAAACTACCACAACCGGTGGCGAAAAACGCCACCGGTTGTTCTTGTTAAGGGGGTAAAGTTTATTAAATAAACAACAGATATCCCAAAACCCGTTGCCCAAACTGATTGACCCGCCGGCAGTTTATTCGTATGATAAGTCCCGAAAGATTAAACGGATAATCGTAATTCCATGATACGGAGATACAATGAGCATCTTTGAATTCGCCATGCAGATGGAACTCGACGGCAAAGCCTACTATGAAGAACTGGCCGGGAAAGTGGAAGTGCCTCAACTGAAAAAGGTTCTTCTGGAGATGGCGGCTGATGAAGACAAACATTATATGCTGTTCAAAGCGATGAAAGAAGACGCAGCAGCGGTTTATGATCCCGAGAAAGCGACCCGGATATTCGCTTCTACCAAAAATATTTTCGAAGAATTGAAAGAAACTGAAGGAGAATATCAGTTCAGCAACGATGTGCAGGAAGCCTGGGCCAGAGCATGCGATATTGAAAAGAAAGCCGAAGCTTTTTACCGTCAGAAAGCGGATGAGGTTGACAATGAAGCTCATAAAGCGATCCTGCTCATGATTGCCGATGAGGAACACAAACACTGGACGGTGATCGAACATGTGATCAATTTCCTCGATCACCCCAAAACATGGCTTGAAAATGCCGAATGGAGCGATCTCAATTAAATTGACTGATTCATGTGACCGGTTCACAGGGCAGCTCTTGGGGCTGCCTTTTTTCTTTCAGCCTGAACAGGACACAAACCGCTTGACAATCTCGGCTCCGGTGCGGAATCTGGTGCTAACAGAGTAGTGTTCGGAAGCCAGTTACGTTTATTATGTCGAAAATAAAATGGAACACGAACAAATACAGAAACTGGTATCGAAGTACATCATCGTTTTTGTCCCATTATCTCGGCGGGCTGTATCATCGCACCGATGAACACCACATATTCCTGATGGCCTCGGGTCTGGCTTTTTCTCTGATCGTTTGTATTATCCCGCTGATACTGATCGTCTTTGCCGTGCTGGGAATGATTCTGGAAGGGCCGACCATTAAAGAGCGTATCGAGTTGTTTATCGATACCGCCATCCCTTACGCCGACTACGCCAGGGTCATAAAAGATATTGTATTTGCCCGGGTCGAGGAATTCGTAGGCGGCCGCCATATCGCCGGTATGGTCGGCGGTACCGGGCTGGTGCTGGCCGCCACCAGCCTGTTCAGCAGTATGCGGACCACCCTCAACCGGGTATACAACATCCGGACAAAGGAATCGCTCTGGCTGGGGAAACTCCGCGATCTCGGTCTGATCCTGCTGGTCATGATCTTCTTCCTGCTTTCGATCGCCATCCTTCCGGCAATCCGCTTATTTGTGCGTTTCACATACAAAAGCGAATTCCTGGCCGGTATCATGAATCACCTGCCGGAAGGGCTGCTGTTTCACCTGATTTCCGGCGGACTGGTCTTTATCAGTTTCCTGATCGTTTATGCCGCCGTCCCGCAGCAGCGTCCCCGGATCAAAACAATAATTGTCGGAGCTTTCTGGGCCTCAATCTTGTGGATGATCGCTCAGCAGCTATTCGGCTTTTATGTTACCCATTTTCTGACGATGAAACGGATCTATGGAACCTACGCGTTGTTTGTAGCCGTCGGTTTCTGGATATATTACAGTGCGATCGTTTTTATTATCGGAGCCGAGATCGGTCAGCTCTATAAAGAACGCAGGACAGGAGCGAGCAGCTCCGGCAAAAGCCGGACCTAAGATTCGAATTCTGATCGGACGCTTGAATGCCGACCGGGTGATATTCTGGAATATGTGAAAGATGCTTCGCCGGGTAATCGATGAGCCAATTACCGTTAAGCTGACTACCTAATACGATTTCGCCCAGACAGCGTCGATTTTGGCCGGGGAACCGCAGATCACACATTTGCCCTCGGTTCCGGACTGGTCGAACGGAAGCAGACGGATCGTTACTTTCAATCTGGCCGCGTTGTCTTCGCATTCCGGATTTCCGCAGTATTTGGCGTTTACAAATCCGCCGTGGATCTCCGGCTTCTCAATATTTTGGGGAGTAAAAAATGTCTTTAATGACTCAAAATCGGTGATGCCGGTATGAGTGTTTTCATCCCTGAGCGCTTTCGCCTGATCATACAGATTCTGTTGAATCTCCCCTAATGCTGAAACAACCATCCCGGCGATCTGATCACGCCCAACCGATTCAGCCGCTTTGACCGACCTGTCGCGCCGTCCCATAAACACGGAGTTCGATTCCATATCACGGGGACCTATCTCCAGACGGATCGGCGCCCCCCGTTTGATCCACTGCCACTTCTTGTCAACCGGACGCATGTCACGATCATCGATCAGCACACTGACCGGCTGGTCGGCCCAGGTCATTTTACGAATATCCTCAGCTACAGCGTTGGCATAAGCCAGCACCTGCTCTTCGGTTCCGGCCTTGTTCAGCATGGGAATAATCACCACCTGTTTCGGGGCGATCATCGGCGGCAGGCGAAGTCCGTCATCGTCGGCGTGTACCATAATGACCGCTCCGATCAACCGGCTCGACACCCCCCACGAGGTGGTATAGGCCAGTTCCAGCTCACCTTCTGCGTTGGAGAACTGGATTTCAAAAGCCCGCGAGAAGTTCTGGCCAAGATAGTGCGAGGTTCCCGCCTGCAACGCCTTGTGATCCTGCATCATGGCCTCGATACAGTAGGTCGCCACAGCACCGGGGAACCGTTCCGCTTCGGTTTTCTCACCCACCAGAACCGGCAGGGCCAGAAACTCCTCGGCAAACTTGCAGTAAACATCGTGAAGAATCATCAAAGTCTCTTCACGCGCTTCTTTCTCAGTCGAATGCGCCGTGTGCCCTTCCTGCCACAGGAACTCGGTAGTGCGAAGGAAGATTCTGGGCCGCATCTCCCAGCGTACGACATTGGCCCATTGGTTGATCAACAAAGGCAGGTCCCGGTAGGACTGAATCCACCGGGCAAACGATCGTCCGATAATCGTCTCCGAAGTCGGCCGTACGATAAGCGGCTCTTCGAGTTCACCTGTCGGTATAAGCCGCCCTTCTTTCTCAACCAGACGATGATGCGTCACGACAGCGCATTCCTTGGCGAATCCCTCGACATGCCCGGCTTCAAGCTCCATAAAGCTGAGTGGTATAAACAGCGGGAAATATGCGTTCTCGTGCCCGGTCGCCTTGATCAGATCATCCATGCCGCGCTGAATTTTTTCCCATATACCATACCCCCACGGTTTGATTACCATACATCCGCGAACACTGGACATCTCGGCCATATCGGCCGCTTTTATGACCTGCTGATACCATTCCGGGTAATCTTCCTGTCTGGTCGGCGTTATCGCTGTCTTTGGTTTTTTGTCGCTCACTGGTACATCTTTCCTTCGTCTGTAATCGAGGCCCGGGCCGGAGGGCATCTCTCCCGACCCGCTACAGCCAACTTTTGGGGACTGTAGCTTTTTTATCGGCGTGAATATACAAATCAGGAAGAAACCGACAAGCTAAAACCGTCGTCGATCACTTCCTGAATGATATAATCAACCGAGTCGCACGTTCCGGCTGTTTAATTCAGAACATGAGGCTCAGGCTATCGGAAATAGGCAAAGTCAACCTCGACGCAATCATCCCGGTCGTAAGTTGTTGTTTCAAACTGATGACCGCCGCCGGTATCAAGCACCCAGCGATGCTGCTTGATATTGAACTTGAGACCGGTTTCCCATTTCTGCACAACCGGTATTTCCAGACGCGACAGCATCTTTTTCGCAGTTTTCCGCGCCTCTACCCCGGCCTGGCTCCAGGCTGACTTAGTGATCCTCACCCGGACAGTTTTAGGCGTACCACTTTGCAGAACAACACAGTTCCGATTAACTTCCCACATGGGCAACTCCTTTTGTAAAAAACTTCACGGGCGTGGCCTTCCAACTGTGCCCGTCTCAATTCACTTACCGAGGCTTGCGGTCTGATTGTACACTTCGGTCGAGAGAACTTTAGATAACAACACGCAAGCTACATATAAAGGTTATACGTGTCAAGTTTGTGTAAATGTTAGTCCGTTAAACTGGTTGCCTTCGGCAATTGCCTGACCGTATCTTCAGGAGGAAAAACGGATTTGTTGGGAATAAATGAAGATAGCACGGAACGGACCACGCGAAGATGAGCCTTGAGAGATTCATTGCCGGCAGGTATTTGAAAAGCGGACATGCTTTTCTGTCGTTGTCCACGTGGATAACGATGATCGGGGTGACGTTGGGTGTGGCGGTGGTTTGCTTTGTGATGTCTCTGCATAACGGATTCGAGCGGGAAATTCGCACCCGACTTCTTGGGACTACGGCGCACATTTCGATTTTTCCGCTCAGCCAGGAGCTGATTAGCGACTACCGGCAGCTTATCGACAAACTCGAAAATGTTGAAGGAGTTGTCGCGGCATCCCCTTTCATATACTATAAGGTAGCTATTCAATCGGCCACCGCCGGTGATGGAATTATCCTTCGCGGAATCGACCTCGAGGCGGAGAAACGGACTTCAGATATCGAGCGCGATATCAAGGCAGGCGACTGTACTTTTGAACCGGAGATCATTCAGGATGATACGATACCCGGCCTGATAATCGGCAGTCATCTGGCCGAACGTCTCGGTGTTTTCCTCGGCGAACCGGTTTTGCTGTATTCAATTCGTGGCGAGGACCTCCAGAAACGAACCCGCCCGCGCGTAGCAAAGTTTTACATTTCGGCAATTATAGAAACCGGCATGTACGAGTTTGACGCTCAGATGGCCTATATTTCAATCGAGGAAGCGCAGAAACTGTTCAAAACCGGTGATGCCGTTACCGCGGCGCATGTAAAATTGACCGACATCTATGACGCGGAATATGTTGCGCCGGTAATCGACTCGATCCTCGAATACCAGTATGATGTCGTCCCCTGGTATATTCTGCACAAGAACCTGTTCTCCTGGATAGCAATTGAAAAGAAGATTCTTTTCCTGGGGTTTATTCTGATAGTAGTAGTTGCGGCCTTCTCTATCATATCCACGCTGGTGATGCTTACGATGGAGAAGAAATCCGATATCGGGATTTTGAAAACCATCGGCCTGACTCCGGCGAAAATACGAAAGATTTTCATTTATAACGGCCTGACCATTGCCGTGGTCGGTGTGGTCGCGGGCTGGTTTTTAGCACTTACCGTCGCCTGGCTCCAGAATACTTATGAATTGATTTCACTGCCTCCTGATATCTACTTTATCAGTTACCTGCCTATCGACACACACTGGTTTGATTTTCTGTTGGCCGGGGCGGTGGCGGTGTTTATCTGTTTTCTGGCCGCTCTGTATCCGGCCACGCGGGCGGCGAAGCTTTCCGTGATTGACATTGTGAGGCAATAAGTCGATGATTTTATGGTGTTTATCTAAACTTTGCCCGAAAAGTGGCGAAAATAGTACTATAATCCGTGATGGGTCAGTACATAGGATGGCCAGCGCTTGAATATGGACAACCAGGAGTTGATTTTGTCGGCTACCGACGTACACAGGCAGTTTACTACCGCGAATGGTGTTCTCCCGGTAATCAAAGGGCTTTCACTTGATATCCGGGCAGGAACGATGGCGGCGGTAACAGGGGCGTCGGGCGTGGGCAAATCGACCCTTTTGCATATTCTGGGCGGGTTGGACAAACCGACCAGAGGCACAGTCAGGCTGGCCGGAAAAGAACTGACAGGTATGGATGAGACTGCTTTGGCGCAGTTTCGAAATGAAACGGTTGGCTTCGTGTTTCAGTTTCACTATTTGATGGATGATTTTACCGCCCTTGAGAATGTGATGATTCCTCTACTGGTAGCCGGTCGCAACCGCAACACAGCGAGGGTAAAAGCGGAACAACTTCTGGATATGGTTGGTTTAAGGGATAGGACAAGCCATCGCCCGAAACAGTTGTCGGGCGGTGAACAGCAAAGAGTGGCGGTTGCTCGTGCTCTGGCGAATAATCCGAAGATTGTGCTGGCCGATGAACCGTCGGGAAATCTGGATACCTCCACCGGCCGCCGGTTACACGAGTTACTTTTCAAGTTAAACGCTGAGAACAAAACCACTTTCCTGATTGCCACCCATAACCGGGAACTGGCTGACCGCTGTGATAGTGAAACACAAATTGTGGACGGAAAAGTTTTTGATCATATTACCCGCAGGTAAGAAATATGTTATGTCAGGACTGCAATAAACGGGAAGCCCGGGTTCAGATCACCCAGATCGTGAACAACGAAAAAACCATGCTTTCGCTGTGCAAAGACT
>JAJRTA010000142.1 GCA_024278515.1 Candidatus Zixiibacteriota bacterium | reverse complement strand
ACACTATCGACCGGTCAGTTTTTCATTTCATCAATGTCGGTCTGTCCAACCCGGTCACCGACTGGCTGATGCCGATTATTACAAACGACATGATCCTTCGTGTTCTCTACGGTGCGGCCATGGTCATTCTCCTGTGGCGCGGTAACAACCGGCTGCGCTGGCTGGTGCTTTTTTCCGCTCTGACCCTCGCGATCACTGATCAACTGGCCGCTCACCTGTTGAAACCGCTGATCGAACGCCCCCGTCCCTGCCATATTATGACCGATATCAACCTGCTGGTCGGTTGCGGAGGCGGGTTCTCGATGCCCTCGGCCCATGCGGCCAACGCTTTCGGGCAGGCGTTTCTCTTCGGTATAACCGAACCGAGGAGCCGGTGGTACCTGATAGCATTCGCGTCGCTGATCGCTCTCAGCCGGGTATTTGTCGGCGTACACTATCCTTTTGATATACTGGCCGGAGTGTTGACAGGGCTGGCCGGAGGCCTTTTGATTACGGTCGCTTTTCGGATATTCGCCCGACGGTTTATTCATAAGACGGAGAAAAAATGTCATACCGCATAGAAATCATCAAGGGTGATATAACCACCATGGAAGTTGAAGCTATTGTAAACGCCGCCAACAATGAGCTGTGGATGGGTTCCGGGGTGGCCGGAGCAATCAGGTCAGCCGGAGGCGAAATCATCGAAACGGAAGCTATGGCCAAAGGACCCATCATACCGGGTCAGGCGGTTTACACAACCGCCGGGAAGCTTCCATATAAAGCCGTGATCCACGCCGCCGTAATGGGACAGAACCTGCGCACATCCGACAAGCTGATTCGACAGGCCACTATCGCCTCCCTGAACACAGCCGAGAGCCTGAAACTCAAGTCGCTTGCTTTTCCCGCCTTCGGCACCGGCGTGGGAGGTTTCCCCATGAAAGCCTGCGCCAATATAATGGTCAAAGCTGTGCGCGGCTATGAAGACATCTCAAAGAGCCTGGTGAAAGTGCTGTTTTGTTTGTTCGATGAATACGGCTACCAGTTTTTCAAAGAAGCGGCAGAGAGATAATCAACTACAGGCCCCAGCAAAAACTACTCAGTCAACAACGCACCTGACTCTACCGTCAAACGACAGAGAATCGTTCTTATTATTGACAAATGTTCCCTTAACAGTAAGAAACGCGCCATCGTCCGTCAGCGAATCAACAACATAGAAACCTCTCGCGGGCAGAAAGACCCGGTTTTCGATCGGTTCCTCGTATCGTCCCAAAACATGGACCAGCGACTTGTCGATCAAAGAAGCGGTATCCGGAGCGGCCCCATAAGGTATTTCCACGTAAAGACTGCTGAGAAAATATTCATCGGTGGAGAAACCACGCCAGGCGCTTCTCTTCTCACCGGCCAGCCTGGTTCCAAAAGTCACCACCGCCACGAAACCGCTGCCCACGGTAATTTTGTTGTCGGCGTAAGGATTTCCTATCAAGGCATCGGAGACAAGCTGAGTTGACTCGACAGCGACATGCCTGCGATTATCTTCGATCGTCATGTACATATCCAGACGGTAGCGGGAGGTACATGAGGTTATTAACAACAGGCTGGTTAATATCAAACCGGCTATAACGGGGAAAGAGGCTGAGTTAAATGCTTTCATGCCACAGTATAATCGTTTCAGGAAAGGTGGTCAACAACGACCGTTTCAGACCGGGAGAAGACGTTATATCAAAACGGTTATGAATACACTTCTGGACTCTAATAGATATATTTGACGATCACCGATGGTCGTAGCGCAGGGTCTGCAGCCTCACTGGAATAGAAACTCACCCTTTGGGCCGGGTCGGCCCTGCCGATCTCTTCCTTCTGCAGAAAAAGCGTGGGACCATCAAGACCCCGGTCGATATAAACGTTTTTAACATCGCACACCAGCGGCTGACCCGGTTTCAACTGCGCAACCAGGTAGAGCAGTGATGACACCTGCGGAGCATTGTCCCAGGTGACATCAGTTTCATCCCAGGAAACATGATCGGATAAAGTTGTGCGAATCGATACATACTCGGAATCCCGCACTTCCGCAGTCGGATACAGAACCAGCGATACTGCGGCAAGAGAGTTCCTTGTCATACCCATAGTACCGGTCGGCAGGTCCAGAATAATTCTTGTCCGGGCCGAGAAGGTTTGTCGAGGCGGACCGTCAGCGGTTTTGAGGAAATACTCGAGATTGAGTTCATCGGCATATCCAAAGTTGTCGCTTTCGCTGCCCCATTCGGGGCATTCAGAACAACCGTCAAATGAGGCGCTGGTCAGGGATGCATCCATCTCTATCGGCAAGGTATCGCAAATCAGACGTTTCATAATAATATCGAGCTGGTTGACCCCACGTCTGATCGTGGTCGATGCGAAAGCCGAATCATACTCCGGGTGGGTCACAACCACACGATGGGTGCCCAGCGGCGCAGTCTTCACCTCGTAGTAACCATCGCTGTTGGATATGCCCGATGCTTCCGCGACCCGCACCGTGGCGCCTCCAATGGCCCCAAACAAGCGATGTTCCAATCTGCCGGTGAGCCTGGCGCTGGCTATATAGATCGGCAACAGGGTATCACTCTCGAGCGTCACTCTCATTTCCCGGGTGACATAGTGATTTTTCAGAGCCAGAAGCTGGTGGGTAGCAGCCAGAACATGTTTGAGTTCGTAGTATCCACCGGCATCAGAAGTGTCCCAGACTTCGCCTAATCCGACCGCAACACCGGGGACCGGGATAGTGCTGTTCTCAAGGTAGACATAACCTCGAACGTCGTAGTACTTGATCTCACGAGCCAGAAATACATTATGTACCGTATTATCGGTGACTTTGACCAGCGCTTCGTAAGTGTGGTAGCCCTCCTTCTCCGCCGCCAGTTCATAGTAACCCTCGGGAACATCTTTGAATACATAAATCCCTGAACGGGACACCCGGTATTGACGGTCATCCAGCCGGACAATCGCCCCTTCTATCACCTTGCCGCTTTCGTTCCCTCTCACGACGCCGGAGATGTCTCCGTACTGAGTGATCGGATCAGTCGGTCCGGGAGTACACGACACCACCAGGGCCGCCGTGATTACCACAATCATCCCGATTGTTCCGAACCTGCTCATCACCATACCGCACCTTCCGTCCCAACAGGAACCCATATATTCAAAACGTCTTTTCAGACTGTTTTGTGCAAAAAAACCGTACCTAAATCTGATGGTGGATAAGAGTCAAAATACAATAGGGCCGCACCGATCAGACTTAAGCCATACTTTGACTCACTGCCAGGCAGTGATCGGGCTCTCTCAGGTGATCACCAACGTGAAAAACCACCCGTAACGGCGGGGCTGACTGATTACTGTCTATAAACTAACAGCGTAGCGACAATCTGTCAAAGAAAAAAAACAGGATTTGGACTTTCCCGCGTCCCGACAAAAATGGATTGATGTAGGTTTTTTGTAGTTGTTGTCGGGTGAGAGTCGATACCGCAAAGGGTTCCGACCTGCGGGACTTCGTGGAACTGGGTAGGTCGTGAAACAGGAGACATCGATTTACTTTTCCCCTCTCGAGAGGGGTCACCGAAGTTTGTGTGTGGTGAGTACCTCCTGTTCTCTGTTGCGGCGGGCCTTGCGGATTCGCGTCAACGAATCCGTGTGACCCGCCGATGTGACCGGACAGAAAGCCTGGAAACCTGCAACTATTACCGGGGGAAGGTCCCCGGAACTCTCGGGACATCTATTTGTCACCGAAGCCGCCGGAGGTTCTCTCAGAATCTGAGTTCATCGCGGTAGTGGACCAGTTTTCCGTCAAGCATCGTGGCCAGCACTTCGATCTGGCTGATTTTCAGGGCCGACACTTTGGTAATATCCTCCGACAACACAACCAGATCAGCCGGATAACCGGGAAGCAGGTATCCCCGGCAATACTCCTGCCCGACCGCGTAGGCGGGACCGGCGGTGAACCCATACAGGGCTTCAGCAGCCGTGATTCTCTGTTCCGGAAAGAAAACCCGGCGTTGGTTTTCCCTTGCGCGCCGAACGGCGGCGGCCATCCCCTCAAGCGGATTCAAAGGTGCGATAGGCGCGTCGGAGCCAAATGCCAGCGGTATTTTTTTGTCAAGCAGAGTGCGGAATATGAAGGCATTCCTCCCTCGTTTGCTCCAATACCTATCGATCAGGTCGATATCGGACGGGCAGTGCGACGGCTGCATGGAGCCGACCACACCGAGCTTTTTCAGTCGCGCAATGTCCTTTCGGCGAACCAGCTGCAGATGCTCGATCCGGTGACGGGCGTTCATTTTCAGCTTTGGCGCTGTCGCCAGGGCGTCTAAAACATTGGAAACCGCCTTGTCGCCGATCGCGTGCACCGCGCAGGGCAACCCCAAACGGGCGGCGGCTCGGGCCAGCTTTTTCAGTTTAGCAACGGAAGTTACTTCGATACCGTAGTTGTCGGTGCCGGGATACCTGTTAAAACAAAGAGCGGTCCGGCTCCCGAGGGAACCATCGGCGAAAATCTTGACCCCGGCAATCCGGAGGAACTCGTCACCCTGTCCGAAACCAACACCGTCTCTGCGTAACTGGTCAAGCATATCGGCCTGCGGATAATAATTTATACGAAGGCCCAGCTTTCCTTTTTCCGCCTTCTCCAGAAAATACTCGAAAGCCTGAGGGGAATCGAACGAATGAACCCCGGTAACACCGACCTGGTAGGCGCTCTTCAGAGCGTGACGGTACAAGCGATCAACCTTTTCCGGTGCGGGCGGTTTGAGAAGCGCAAAGACCGGCTGCGATGCCGGTCCTTCATAGAGCAGGCCGTTCGGTTCACCGTCAACATCGAATCCGATCGTCCCGCCGTCAGGCTGCCGGGTATGTGAGTTTATACCGGCCAGTTCGAGCGCCCGGCTGTTGACCCACACAGTATGTTGATCTTTCGACATTATCAACGCCGGGCGTCCGCCGGTCACGGTATCGAGCATAAATCTGTTCAACTCGACCCTTCTCCTGAAACGGTCAAGCTCGAACCCCTCTCCGACCACCCAGTCATTTTCAGACAATCCCCTTGCAAAACGACCGATTTCTTCCAGACATGCTTCCACCGAGGTCAATCCCTGAAGCCGGACCCGCCCCCGGGCCAGAGCCATGAAATAAAAATGCGTATGCGCGTCAACAAAACCAGGCGTTATACAAAGCCCGCCCAGGTCGTACTTTTCATACGATGAGAAATCAGGATCATATTGAAGATTACGGCCCACCGCCACGATACCGCTTTTGTTTATCGCTATTGAATCGACCACCAGACCATCAGCCAAAGTATGAACGCGGGCGTTGAAAAACAGTTGTTTAGTCGCCAAACTTTGCTCCTTTGATTCTGACATCACCATCCCGCTCGGTCAGTTTCAACCGATCCGTTTCTTCAAGAATCGGAATGGCGAACTTGCGCGAGATTCCGAATCTCTCTTTCAAATCTCCGACCTTCAGCTTTCCGGTAGTCTTCAAGACCTCTTTTATGTAAGCGATTATCTGCTCCCAGGCCTCGGTCAGAAAAAGAAACTCCGAGCCGCATTTGTAGCCTTCCCCGGAGTCGATAATGAACTTGATAGCCTGACGGTGATCCTTGCCCTCTTTGGCCAGAACCTGTAATCGCGGCGGAGTAAAGGGGTTCTCTTTCATGGCTGCGATGATCTGATCATGAGCGGTTTTAATACTACCCTTCAAGCTCATCCCCCGGCCGACCAGGTTGAATCGGTCTCCTAGCCTGACCAGCCTGCCGGTGTGAATCAGCCAGGAGATCAGATCATCGGCCTGTCCTCCCCGGGTTGATGAGAACTCACTTACCTGATCGCGAGTGAGTCCTTTCAAGTGCGGATGTTTTTTCAGAAACTCATTCGCTTTCGCTTCAAAAATATCCGCGAGCTGTTCGAGGTGCCTGACACAATACAGGTTGGAATTGAACTCACCCACCGTCCCGGTTTTCAACAGTCCGGTCACCGCCGAGGCGATCGCACTGCGGGCGTGACTGGCATGTTCGAGCAGGGCT
Organism: Candidatus Zixiibacteriota bacterium; assembly: GCA_024278515.1. GTDB lineage: Bacteria > Zixibacteria > MSB-5A5 > GN15 > FEB-12 > JAJRTA01. Next base: position 3,202 of record JAJRTA010000142.1, on the reverse strand, counting down.
CCGGAGTTTATCATCACCGTTTTGCCCAGTTCGGTCAGAATCAAAGCGTCGAGCTCACCGGATAATCGTTGTTTGAGATATTCGAAATGTTCCGCTTCCCGACGGAACGGCAGCCGGTCGATATGATCGAGCACACGACCGCCGCCAAGGGTGACCATCGGAGTCGGCAACCGGAAAATAAAATGATCCCCCAACAGGCTGTAGACCGGTTCATCGGGACGAAAGAAAACAATCCCCGACTCGCCCGCGTTGATCTGCCGGGATCCCAGCACCCGAATATCACCTTCCACTTCGGTGGTGCCGGTGATAAACAGGAGCCGCCGCCGGTCAGCAAGAGGCACCTTCGCTTCCGGCAGCAGTTCAACCGACAGCGCCAGGATCGGGTGGTTTCTCCAATGATCAAAATCAAGCCGGTCGACAATCACCCCGCCTCGTCTAAGATGCTCTTTGTCGATTCCGGACAGGGTGAGAGCGGTTCGGAAACCGGGATCGGCGGTTGTGACCTCGCGGTTGTTGGCCCTGAGCGAACGAACTTTACCGGTTTCTCCGGACGGCCAGACAGCTACTGTCTGCCCGACCGAGATCGAACCGCCGCGCATCGTCCCGGTCACGACTCCGCCGATTCCGGTGAGCACGAACGACCGGTCGATATAAAGTCGGGCCTTGCCGATATCACGCCGGACGGCAACTTCACCGGCCGCCCGGTCGAGAAAATCACCCAGCTTATCGAGGCCCTCTCCGGTCTGTGCGCTAACCCGAAAGACAGGGGTATCATCGAGAAAACTTCCGGCCACTTTCTCCCGAATCTCTTCTTCGAGTAAGTCCAGCCACTCTTTTTCAGCCAAATCGATTTTATTGATAACTATAAGGCCGTGCTCGATACCGAGTAACCTGACAATCTGAAAATGCTCCTGGCTTTGCGGCATCCAGCCGTCATCGGCGGCGATCACCAGCATAACCATGTCGATACCGCCCACCCCGGCAATCATGTTTCTTACGAAACGTTCGTGACCGGGAACATCAACAAAGGCGACGGGATGTTCGGAATCGGAGCCGCGAAACGCGAAGCCGAGATCGATTGTCATACCGCGCAGTTTTTCTTCGGGGAGTCGATCCGGGTCGGAACCGGTAAGCTGTTTGACTATCGCCGACTTACCATGATCAATATGACCGGCCGTGCCTATTACCAGCATAGCTTACTCGATTGCCTGACGTACAGCCGCGGTGAGAAGGTCGAGTTCAGCTTCATCAACTGCCTTAAGATCAAGGACAAATCGCTCGTTCGCGATCCGACCGATGACAGGCGGTTGCATCTCCCGGAAAACACGCATCAATCCGGCGGCGTTATAGCGTTCACCGAAAACCAATCCTACCGACGGTAACGGAGTATCCGGCAACGCGCCTCCCCCCACAAAAGCCTCGGTCGCGGAGACGGTCAGGTCATCAGGCTCACCCAGCTTTTTTATGATCCGTCGTCCCCGTTCGTATAAAGCGGCCTCAGGGGTGGAGAGAATCCGCCACAGTTTGATTTGTTCCGTCGGATTCCCATCGAGATAGATCTTGAGCAGTCGTTCCAGAAAACCGACCATGATTTTGTCAAGCCGCATAGTCCGAAACAGAGGATTCCGTTTCAGCCGGGCAATCTCTTCAGCTTTCCCTGCTATGAGACCAGACTGCACACCGCCTAACATTTTATCACCGGAAAAACAGGTCAGGTGAGCGCCGGATTTCACCGAGCTTTGTACCGTCGGCTCGGCGTGACCGAGTAGTTTCTTCGTGGGAATGAAAACACCGCTCCCGAGGTCGTTCACCACCGGAATATCATGTTCCCGGCCCAGTTTGACCAGTGACGCAATGTCCACTTCGTCGGTAAAACCGGACTGGGCGAAATTGCTCTTGTGAACCTTCAGTATCAGGCCGGTCCGATCGGTAATCGCCTCCCGGTAATCGCTCAGGGTGGTGATATTGGTGGTACCTACTTCACGCAGACGTCCGCCGGACTTCCTGAGAATGTCGGGAATACGAAATCCGCCCCCGATCTGCACCAGCTCTCCGCGTGAGATGACAACTTCCTTCCGATTAGCCAGACTGTTCAGGATCAAAAGCAGGGCCGCCGCGTTGTTGTTTACTATCGTGCCTGCTTCCGCCTGAGCCACCGCCGCCAGGTATCGTTCGCAGGCGCCGCCGCGCCTGCCCCGTGAACCGCCGGTCAAATCATACTCGATATTACCATAACCGGCCACCGCGCCGCGAACCTCGTCGAATAATTCGGCATCCAGAGGCGCTCGACCGAGATTGGTGTGTACAACAATCCCGGTGGCGTTTATGACACGGGTCATCTCCTGTGTGCGAAAACGTCGAATCGAGCCTGCTATTTCAAGCTCAAGATCTTTCAGCATAATCGCTGTCTTCTTTTCTCTGAGTTTTTTTTTGTTTCCGGCGACAACCTCTTTGATAATTCCGGCGGCTATCGGCCGGGGTATCGAAGCGATCGCTTTCGACAGCGATTTTTTCTGAAGCAGTTCTTCGACTGCCGGAAAATCGCGAAGTTTTGTAATCAGTTTTTCGGCCATAATTCAGGTCTGTAAATTATATTGGTCACAACCCGGCCGACATTCTCAAGGGACTGTACCGAGCATTTGTCCGGAGTGTCCCGGTCGGTGTGCCAGTATGTATAATCAAAATCTATCAGTACCACCGCAGGTACCCCACCTCCGTTGAGCGGCAGGTGATCATCGATAACAAAATGTTTCACACTGTCATGGAAGGTTGGGATATTCAACTCCCGGGCCACCGAAAATAACATATCGGTTAACTCCCGGTTGTATTGATCGGAGTAACCCTCACGATAAATCTGCTGGTCGGCGTCACCGATCATATCGAGAACAATCCCGAACCGGTACTTTCCACGGATTCCATGTCGAGCGAACTCTTTTGAACCGAGAAGGTAGTAATCAATGTCCCTCGGTTTTCCCCAGTCTTCACCATCAAACAGCACCAGTTCCACGTTGTACGGCGGCGGCTGTGAAGCCATCAACGCCGCAAGTTCCATCAGCACCGCCACCCCGGACGCGCCATCGTTGGCTCCGTCGATCGGTTTATCGGCCAAAGTCGAGTCGGAGGGGAAATCGGTGCGCGGTCTGCTGTCCCAGTGCGCGGCCAGCAACAAGCCGGGCTCTCCGGTATTGATGCCGTCTATCTT
>JAJRTA010000141.1 GCA_024278515.1 Candidatus Zixiibacteriota bacterium | reverse complement strand
CGCCGAAAGCATAACCGCGTCGGCAAAATCGTAAACCGCGGTGGCGACATCGGAGATTTCCGCTCGCGTGGCGCGGGGATTGTTCCGCATCGACTCGAGCATCTGGGTGGCAACAATCACCGGTATCCTGTGCCTGTTGGCGGCGGCGATAATCTCTTTTTGCAGGTGCGGCACTTCCTCCGGCGCCATCTCAACGCCAAGATCACCGCGCGCGATCATGACACCATCGCATCTGTCCATAATCGCGTCAAGATCCCTGATCGCTTCCGACCGCTCCAGTTTGGCTATCACCCGCTGATGTCCCCCCCATCTTTTGATCAGACGGCAGGCCTGTTCGACATCGGCCGGGCTACGTACGAAAGACAAAGCGATAAAATCGGCGTCAAGACGAACCGCGGTCTTGATATCCTCTTTGTCCTTGGGCGTAATCGACGGCAGGTTGACCCGTGAATCCGGTAGATTGATGCCCTTGCCCGAAGTCAGAACCCCGCCGTTTCGCGCCTTCAGAACGGTGCGCCCTTTGGCCGCTGAAACCACTTCAAAGGCAAGATTACCGTCATCTATGAAAACGCGATGTTTCGGTTTGACCTCTTTCAATATATCCGGATAGTTAATCGCAAGACTTTTTCTTGAGGGTTCGGATCGGCGGCCTCCGAGGATGATTGTCTGCCCCGGTTTGACCGAAATCTCACCCTTGAAACGGCCTAATCTGAGTTTAGGGCCGCTGATATCCATAATCAGGCCTACCGGCCAGCCGGACTTTTTACTGCCGTCACGGATAATTCTGGCCGCCTTGAAAAAGTCCTCTGTTGTTCCGTGTGAGCAGTTGACCCGAAACAGGTTGACCCCGGCCTCGATAAGCTGGCTTACTTTCTTCACCGAAGCGACAGCCGGGCCGTACGTGGCTATTATTTTGGTCTTTTTCATTGAACAAACACTAATTCCGTTATTCTCATTAATCAACAAAAAGCTGGCCGGGTTCTTGTAATATCGCTCTCTCTAACGGGTTACAGGGCATATGGTCATTCGGGGGAAATGGTCAGACAGGTAATTTGTATTAATGCAAGTTTTTTTTCGCCGGAGGCTTGGAATCGGCTTAGAATTTTTGTATAATACCTATACTCGATTATGTTGTGTCTTGATGCTCTTGATTAGAGAGGGATGACGAAACAAGCAATGGATTTGTGCCTATGAGTAGAAAAGTAATTATCGCGGCGAACAACATGATTTTTACATCCAAGATTATGACTGCCCTTGACGGAATGGATGTCGAAGGGATCAAAGCGATTCGGTCCGATGAGATTTTCAGCAAGGCTCAGGACCTGAACCCTGACCTCATCATTATCGACCTGAATCTCAACGGTATAGAGGCGCCTTCACTGATCAATAAGCTGCGCTCTTACGGAGCTACGCGCAAAATCCCGATCGTGTGCTATTCTCCGAGCACGCTCAAAGATCAGATGAAAGCGGCCAAATCGGCCGGAGCGACCGAGGTTCTGCCGAATTCTCGCATGACCTCGAAGATGAACCAGATTCTGGGACGTTACGTCCAGAATTAATCATTCATATCTGAATATCTGAGAAAACAAAACCGGGTGCCGCTACCACCGGCGTCCGGTTTTTTGCGCATATTTACAGGCAGATTCAAAGGTTCTTGAACGAAAAGCTTTTTTCGTACCGGTCAGACGGCCGACCGTCAACAAGAACGTACGGGTAGATCAGGTAATTAAGCATTGCGACACCGTCAGGGACATCAATCGGTATATCACGCCCCATTGTAAACTCTACGCGGTCGAAATCAAGATTGCCGAACAGGTAGTCTTTTCTCTCCTGATGTTTAATTGCCTCGGAAATATCCACCGGCGTCCAGCCGCGTTCAGGGTCATGAAACTCCGCCCAGCAATGATAACCTTTGATTTCACCTGATTCGTTATCAGGCGGCAACGGGAAACCCATTTTGAACCGAGCCGGGATACCCGCCGCTCGGGCCATGCCGATGAACAGCGAATGAATATCCGTGCAGTTGCCGCGACGAACATCACAGGCAAACAAAGCATCGCCCCGGCCCCAGCCTTCGCCCGATTTGTCATACCGCATCGTCCGGAGCAGGTGATTAAACAGCGTGGCGGCTTTCTCCCGCACGGTTCCGACACCATCCAGAACAGAGTCAGCTTCAGCGGCAATAGCTCCATCGATAGGCACCAGTCTGTTGGGAGCAAGATAATTTTCCGGAGCATCCCAACCGGTGGCAGGTTCGGGCGGGGTTGTTAACTGCCCGGATATCAGTTCACGACGGGTGATATTGAAAGTCAAAGCCACCGATTGGTTTTCCGACGGCTTATCGGCAAACAGATGCAACAACCGGTTGCCGAAAACAGTGTCGGTTACAACTTCATGTCTTAGTTCGGTAAACAGGTGGTAGTCAGCAAGCTCCTGATGCCGGTTGTTTCGCGGCATCGGTATCCAGATATCAATCCGCTCAGCAGGTTCCGACACCGGAACTTCCACATTGTAAGTAAACTGTACCCGGCGGCTCTTTGCTTCCGGTTCAGCCCGGTCACAGGAGCTGTTGATCAATATCAGTATAGTTGTTGTAATTACCGTGAAAAGTGATGATTTGGCCAGTGTCATATTTTTCAGCTCCTGATCGGACGTTCTCGTTTCAGGTGGAGAAGATAATAGGCATGAACGATGGACGGCACAACGATTGATCTCAATTTTTCTCTGCGGGATTGGTCGATTTTCCCTTATCTTGTCCAGCTTATGATACCTAAGATCAAAAAAGTATCGATCCTTTCAATTACCATGTCGGCCGGTGCGGTCTGGATCGGTTTCTACGCCTGGCGTGTGATGTTTAACAATTACGCGGTAGATTTGTTCGATGCTTCGGCCACCGATGTCGGGATCATCCAGGCGGTACGCGAGATACCGGGCTTACTCGCATTCGGTGTGGGAGCGCTGGCGGTGTATTTCACCGAGTCGCGCATCGCTTCCTTATCGATCGTGGCGGTCGGGTTAGGGTTGCTGGTCAGTGGGCTGTCCCCGTCGCTCATCGGGTTGGGCGCCGCCACCCTGCTGATGTCGTTCGGGTTTCATTATTTCGAGCCGACCAACTCGGCGCAGCTTCTTAATTTGTCGGACTCAAAAGAACTGGGGAAAGCCCAGGGGAAACTGCGCTCATGGGAATCGGCGGCAGGCTTGCTCGGGGCAGGGCTGGTCATGCTTTTGACCCTCTACCTCGACTACCGGACGACTTTCTATATCTTTGGCGGGTTTGTGACTCTGATCGGGTTGTATTTCTGCTTTGCCCTTCCGGCCAACCGAACCAGACAGGAAAACCGCAAGGTCAGAATCAAGAAGAAATACTGGCTCTATTATACTTTGTCGCTGTTGCGCGGGTGCCGCCGTCATATTTTCACCACTTTCGCCATCTTTCTGCTGGTCAAGAATCACGGTCTCGATATTACATTTATTTCCGGGATAATGCTGGCTAACAACCTGGTGACTATCTTTACCAACCGCTGGATGGGCATAATCAGCGACCGGGTAGGCGAACGTAATTTGCTGGTTGTCTGCTCCCTGGTTCTGACTGTGATCTTTTTCGGTTATGCGACGATTCAATACCTGCCGGTACTGGTGGCTTTATACCTGATTGACAATATCCTGTTCGGATCTTCAATAGCGCTGAAATCGTATCTTCGCAAAATTTCCACGCCGGAGGACCTGACCGGATGCCTCTCATTCGGGATGACGGCCAACCATGTCACGGCGATAGTCATACCGGTAGCAGGCGGAGTGGCGTGGAATATGTTCGGTTATGAGGCTACTTTTATCGCCGGGGCGGTGATTGTCTTTGTCGATATGCTGTTCGCGTTGAAGATTCCGAAGAATGGAACGATTGAATAAAAAGCTGACGGGATCAACGGTAATCGTCGCGCCTGACGATTCGCCCCAATAGAGAACCGGCAATTCAAACCTTGAACCGACGGGAACTTATACCGAAATATACAGTAGGAGAATTGACTTACCGGCAAGCCTGACCGAGACGGAGCCGGTAATCGCAAATCAACGGTTTTGAGGAAACGGCAATGTTGAAACGACTCTTTCTGATCCTGCTTACTCTCACTTCGACAGTATATGCGGCTGATCCGGCCTCGATTGACCTCGACTCCCTGTTTGTGGAATCGGTAGGAGGACCGGAGGCGGTCGACAGCCTGAGGCGGTTGACTTCATACCGGGCGGAGGGGACTATGGACCTGATGGGAAATGTCGGTCGGTTTGTGGAATACTATGTACCGCCCGACAAGTTCTACTCCCGGATCGAGATCGGCCCGATGACAATGGTACAGGCCTTTGACGGTCACACTGCCTGGCAGATTGACATGAACGGACAGGTATCGGAAGTGGAAGGGTTCGAGCGGGATGAAATACTCAAAGGGGCTTATTTCAACTCGCATTCGTATCTGTTCCCGGATCGGTTTGAAGGGTCGTATGAATATCAGGGTCTCAAAACCGAGGATGGTATCGACTATCATGTCGTCCGGTTCAAACCCCTCAACAAAAGTGAGGTAATCGCCTATTTCGACGCGGCAACCGGCCTGATGTCCAAATCTACCGGCTACATGGATGAACTGGTTATGCATACTTATCGCCGCAACCCGATCAGAACAGGGGGGATCCTGTTTCCGACCGAGGTTGATGTTATTGCCGAAGGAGCGCCGGTTACAATGAAGGCGCGGTACGAATCAATTGTTCTGAATGAGCCGGTCGATCCGGGAATCTTCCGGATGCCGAACGAAAGTGTCGCCGCGTCGGGATTCCCGGAGGGAGCTGACTCGGTAATGGTCCCTTTTCTGTATCAGGCCGGGCATATCCGCATACCGGTAATTGTTAACGGTAAAACCAAACTCTGGATGATTCTCGATTCGGGCGCTTCAGCCAATATTTTCAACAAGCCGGTGATCGATTCACTCGGATTCAAACCGGCCGGGAAGATGGCCGCCAAAGGAGTAGCCGACTACGAAGAAGTCGACATGGTAAAGATTGATTCCGTCAGCATCGGCTCCATACTGCTTCGGGACCAGGTGGCCGGAGCGCTCGATCTCTCGGCGCTTACTTTCGATACTCCGGACGGCGCTCCGTTTGGCGGAGTGATCGGGTATGACTTCCTGTCGCGCTATCCGATACTGATAGATTACTCCGGTCTGACACTGACCGTATATAATCCCGACAGGTTTACTCCGCACGATTCCGGGGTCGAGATCGGATTTCACCTGACCATGAGAATCCCCACTTTGCAGGGAGAATTGAACGGCATAAAAGGTGATTTTATTGTCGATCTCGGAAACTCCTTTGGTCTGATTCTGCATGATCATTTCGCACAAACTCACAATCTCGACAGTCTGCTGGATAACGTTCAGCCGATCCCGCATCAGATTGGCGGCGTGGGCGGAACAATCTCAGGACGAACGGCTTATGCCGCTTCATTCAAAATCGGAGGGGTGATGCTTAATTCCCTGAAAGTGATTATTCCGGACTCCGGCGGCGGGCTGGCCGGTTCTGAAGAACTGGCCGGAAACATCGGCAACCTGGTCCTTGAAAACTTCAAAATCCTGCTTGACTATCGAAACAGCAGAATCATCTTCTATGGTGCTGATGCCGATGACAATAAGTAAAGAGACCAACCGGGAAGACAGTTAAGAGCAGGGATCATATTGCTCAGTTATGACTTGAATTGGTAAAAGACAACGGGAAGTAATATGGCATACCAGGCAAATAGTAATAACCTGAGCAAGCTGATATTGGCACTGGGCTTGATATTCCTGCCAGGTTTCTGTACGGCCGGTGATACCGACAACACCGAGAAAGAACTGTTTCGGACCCGGCATCAGGCCGGTGTTCGTCTCGGCGTCTGGGCCAATCAGGGAGAACTGCCGCCGAAGTCCGGCGATTTTACCGATGCCGAAACCGGTAACGTGATGGGATCGTTCAGGACCAATATCAACTCCGCATCGGCCTATTTCGAGGGTTACTTCGGATATCGACTCAGTCCCTATCTGATGGGCGAACTTTCGCTCGGTACGGTGAACCGGGGCAGTGTAACTCTCAAAGACTCGACCAACGCATCAGATATCGGCAACCTGATAATTTACCCGATCCTGGTGCAGATCAAGTTATACACCCCTCGTTTTTTTGGCTCATCGATTCATCCTTTCCTGATGGCCGGAGGCGGCCTTTACTACGGCCGTCGCAATGTCCAGTTTACAAACTCGCAGGTCTATTATGCAAACTGGCAGGAGGAGAATGAAACTGATTTCAATTATGTTCTGGGCGCAGGCTTTGACTGGCCGGTTGCCGGCACTATTGCGGTCGATTTCATGGTTAAATACATGCCAATAAATATGCCTCTGGTAGCAATAGATAAACACGATGCGCTTGCTTTTATAGTGGGCGTCAAATATCTTTACAGCCCGAAGTAAGGAAACGGAAAGGTTTTTTTGGAGGACCTGATGAAAGTAGGAATCAATGGATTTGGAAGAATCGGGCGACTGGTTTTCAGAGCTGCCCAAAACAGTGACATCGAGTTTGTCGGTATTAACGATATCACCGACGCCAAAACCCTGGCCCACCTGCTCAAATATGATTCGGTGCATGGAAAGTTTCCCGGCGATGTGTCGGCGGGAGACGATTACATTGAAGTCAACGGCAAAAAGATACCGGTCTCAGCCGAACGTGACCCGGCCAAACTGCCCTGGGGTACGCTGGGGGCTGATATTGTACTGGAATGCACCGGCCTGTTCCGAAGTAAGGAGGATGCCTCCAAACATATCACCGCGGGCGCGAAGAAAGTAATCATATCCGCCCCGGCCAAAGGTCACGACGGCACTTTTATCCCCGGCATCAACTGCAAAAAATACGACAAGGACAAGCATCACGTCATCTCGATCGGCTCCTGTACGACCAACTGCCTGGCTCCGGTGGTCAAGGTGCTGATGGAAAACTTCGGTATAGTCAAAGGGTTCATGACAACCATCCACGCTTACACCATGGACCAGCGCACCCTTGACGCCCCCCACAGCGACCTTCGTCGCGCCCGGGCCGCGGCTGTCTCGATGATTCCGACTTCAACCGGGGCCGCCAAGGCGATCAGCGAGGTCATCCCGGAAATGAAAGGCAAAATGGACGGATGCGCTATCCGCGTCCCTACGCCCGACGGTTCCATGGTCGATCTGGCCGTAATTCTTGAAAAGGAAACGACGGCCGACGAGATCAATGCCGCGATGAAAAAAGCGGCCGCATCCGAAGGCCTTTCCAACGCTCTGGAGTACTGCGAGGATCCGATTGTTTCAATCGATATCATCGGCAATACTCACGGTTCCATCTTTGACGCCGGGATGACCGCGGTGCAGGGGAATTTCGCCAAAGTGTTCAGCTGGTACGACAACGAATACGGATTCTGCAATCGTATGGTCGATATGATGAAGATCATGTTGTAGCCATATCAGTCTGAGGAATATTAAATGAATAAAGTCACTGTTGCCGATATTAACTTCCGAGGTCGGAAAGTTCTGTTGCGGGTTGATTTCAATGTACCCCTTGATGATCAACAGCAGATCACCGATGACCGCCGTATCCGGGGCGCACTGCCGACGATCAGGAAGATTCTTGACGATGGCGGTATGGTTATCGCCTGTTCGCATCTCGGTCGTCCCAAAGGGAAGTTTGTACCCGAGATGTCGCTTCGGCCGGTCGCGAAACGGCTGAGCGAACTTCTGGAAAAAGAGGTCTCATTCGCCGAGGACTGTATCGGCCCGGAGGCGTCCAACCTGATCGATAAACTCGGCGAGGGTGACTGTATACTTCTGGAAAACCTTCGTTTCCACGCCGAGGAGACCGCAAACGATCCGGAGTTCGCCCGTAAACTGGCCTCGCTGGCCGATATTTATGTCAACGACGCCTTCGGCTCGGCTCATCGCGCTCATGCCTCGACCGAGGGAGTCACGCATTACTTCGGTCAATCCGTGGCCGGATACCTGATGAAAAAAGAGCTCGACTATCTCGCGGGCGCGTTGGCTGACCCGAAGCGGCCGTTTGTGGCGGTACTCGGGGGCGCGAAAATCTCCGGCAAGATCGATGTCATCCGCAACCTGATGGAAAAAGTCGACAAGCTGGTGATCGGCGGCGGGATGGTGTTCACCTTCGCCAAAGCAATGGGTTATGAGATCGGCAATTCACTTTTGGAAGAAGACAAGGTCGAACTGGCTCGCGAGTTGATCGCCGGTATGAAAAACTCGAAAGCCGAGCTTATTCTCCCGGTCGATGCTGTTGTGGCTGAAGAGATAGCCGACCAGGCTGAGACTCAGGTAGTTGAAATCGACAAGATCCCGGCCGGCATGATGGGGCTTGATATTGGTCCGGCCTCGATCAAGCTGTTCAGCGAAACGCTGGCCGACGCTAAAACAGTTGTCTGGAACGGCCCGATGGGCGTATTCGAATCTACGCCGTTTGCCGAGGGGACTTTTGCCGTCGCACGGCTTCTGGCTAAGATTACCGAATCCGGCGCGATCACGATAGTCGGAGGAGGTGACTCGGCGGCCGCGGTTTCCAAAGCGGGACTGGATGACCGGCTCAGTCATATTTCAACCGGCGGAGGAGCCTCGCTGGAGTTCCTCGAAGGTAAAAAACTGCCGGGAGTCGAGGCGCTCACCGACCAACCCCAGGTAAAGGCTCATTGATATGCGTCCGATCATTATAGCCGGCAACTGGAAGATGAACGGCACAATCGCCGAGACCGAGACGCTACTACAGGGTTTGCTGGAAGCGGGAGCTCCTTCAAGCAACGCGACAATGATCGTCTGCCCTCCCTTTACGGCCCTGTATCGTGCGTCGCAACTCCTTGAAGGAAGCCATATTGCCCTTGGCGCCCAGGATATGTCGCAACATGAAAAGGGCGCCTACACCGGCGAGGTATCGGCTGAGATGCTCTTGACAGTTTCGGTCCGTTATGTTATACTTGGCCACTCCGAACGGCGGCAATACCACGCTGAGTCTGATCAGTTGGTCAACGCCAAGGCGAAAGCCGCCCTCTCCGCCGGGCTTATTCCGATCATCTGTATCGGTGAGACTCTGACCGAGAGAGAAGAAGGCCGTACGGAGGAAGTGGTCGCCGGTCAGCTTGAAGGTTCCCTTGCGGGCCTGACAGCCGATCAGTTGAAAAAGTCGATACTGGCTTACGAGCCGGTATGGGCGATCGGAACCGGCAAAACCGCGACACCTGATATGGCTCAGGCGGTGCACAAGTTTCTCAGAAGTCGCCTGGCTGGCATCGATAAGGAAGCCGCGACGCTGATTCCGATACTTTACGGCGGGTCGGTCAAACCCGGTAACGCCGGTGATCTGCTGGGCCAGCCTGATATTGACGGTGCCCTGGTAGGTGGTGCGTCTTTGAAGGCGGCCGATTTTTGTGGAATTGTTAATGCCGTTTGAACGGAGGAAAAAGTTTGTTTACAGCCTGGGTAGTGTTTCATGTTCTGGTCAGTATCGCCCTTGTGTTGGTGGTACTGCTGCAATCCAGCAAAGGTGAGGGTCTGGCCGGTTCCGCGTTTGGCGGCGGCGGCCTCAGCGGTGCGGTCTTCGGAGGACGAGGAGCCGCTTCGTTTTTGTCCAAAGCCACGTCGTACCTGGCCGTCATATTTATGATAAACTGTGGCGTGCTGGCCTTTATGTCGGCTTCATCGTCACGCCTGAGAACTACCGAAACCGGCGGTCAGCAGTCTGAAGCAACCTCGGTGGTTACCAAACAGGCGCAGGCCGAGCGGGACAGGTACCTTGAACAGCAGCAACAGCAACAGCTCCTGAACGATACCACCGCGCCGGGTGTGAAGATCACACCAGCCGAGGGGCCGCCGCCGACTACAACTACTCCGAATGAGTCGGATGGACAGTAAGTCGATACAGAGAAGAACCAGATGATCAATGCGGAAGTGGTGGAACTGGTAGACACGCTATCTTAAGGGGGTAGTGGCTTCGGTCGTGCGGGTTCAAGTCCCGCCTTCCGCATAGATTTGCAACCCGCAGGTTCTCAAAACCTGGGGGTTTTTTGTGACCGGTTGTTTTCTACGACGTTCACACATCGTTAAACTACAACATCTTTTCCTGCATGACTTTCCCCGGCTTCTGAAACATGGAGCATATCAGCCTTATCAAGCATCGCCTGAACCTGAATCTATATGTTGGTATAAGTAGCAAGGGACAGGTTTTACGCCTGTCCCTTGCTTGTAATCAATGTTTTCAGGGATTTTATTTCAACAGCAGCATCTTACGGGATTTTGAGAAGCTACCGGCCTCAAGACGATAGAAATACACTCCGGAGCTGACGGGCTGGCCATTATAGTCGGCACCGTTCCACTCCGTCTTATACTCATGAGAGCCTTGTCGTTCATGAGATAATCCAATAAGAAAAAGAAATCATATGTACAGTGAGTTTGTACGGCAGCAGGCTTTACTGAGAACAGTAAATTCTAACCGGACCTTCCCTGAAAAATCATTTGTGTTGAAAAACGCAGGTTGCAATTGTGGTCGGTAAACCTCCCCGCGAACTGAGGCATTACTGCAGCCTGGATTAGCCATAGTGAAACCATTTGCTCAAAATAAAGTGTAAAGGATGTGACCGGAATATACCAACATGGCGGAGGAGGTAGGATTCGAACCCACGGTACCTTGCGGCACAACGGTTTTCAAGACCGCCGCTTTCGACCACTCAGCCACTCCTCCGTCGACTCCCTATGGTCAGGAAATCGACGGAAATTGTCAAGGCAATTGAGGCCGCCTCGGTCGTGATCATGTTTTTGTTGAGACCGGGCCTGCCCTGCCTTCTATTCATTATATGACTACGGATAAGTTCAGCGGAATTGATTTCGAGAATCCAATGATCCGCGAATTGATCGTTCCCCACTGCCGCCTGAAACCCGGGGAAATGTGGATCGACCCGGAAGGACGGCATCTGGTCGGTTGCGGTGATGCTACCGATGAAACGTATATCAACAGGTTGATGGAGAGGAAAAGGGCCGATTTGCTGGTACACGATCCGCCGTACAATGTCGCCATGTTCAAACGGCGGACGGTGGCCGACTATATCGAGTGGTGTCGTAAGTGGGTGGATTTGTCTGTCGGCATGATGGCTGATGATGCTACGATGTATGTCTGGATGGGAGCCGATCAGAAGAACCACTTTCAGCCGCTTCCGCAGTTTATGTTACTGATGACGGAAACCGGGCTGGACTCCCGGTCGCTGATCACGCTTCGAAACCAGCGCGGCTACGGTACTCAGAACAATTGGATGGCGGTGCGGCAGGAACTACTCTGTTACACCCGGGGTCGTCCGGTCTTCAATGTACAGTACACCGATATCCCCAGGATTCTCCGCGGGTACTACAAGAAAGTAGACGGCGTTACCACTGAGAATCTCGAGCGCAGCAAATCTGATTGTATTCGTCCCGGCAATGTCTGGGTCGATATTCAGCAGGTGTTTTACCGGATGGAGGAAAACGTCAACGGGTGCGCCGCGCAGAAGCCGCTGAAGGCGATTGAACGAATAATAAAAGCCTCATCGCAACCGGGCGACCTGGTGGTTGACTTCTTCGCTCACGCCGGTACGACGTTGCTGGCCTGCGAACGTCTTGGACGCCGGTGTGTGACTCTGGACATTGAGCCAGTCTTCTGCGAGACAGCTATCCGCCGTCTCGAACATTTTCGAATGACCGGCAAAACCGGCTGGCAGATGGGGCACCCGTTCGCAAAAGAGATGAAACAGAAACAGGTTGCAGGAACAAGGTAATAATTGATTGATTACACCTTCAGGAGTTGCTGAATGAAAATCGGTTACGTGCAGTTTTGTCCCGGATTAAACGAACCGGAGAAAAATCTGGCCGATATAGAACGGTTGGTCATGTCGGCTGAAGAAGCCGACCTGCTGGTAATTCCGGAGCTGGCCAACTCCGGTTATAACTTCGCCTCGAAAAAACAGGCATTTGACCTTTCGATCACTATCGGCGACAGTTCGTTTATTAACCGACTGGTGGAACTCAGTCATAAACAAAACACACACATCGTATGCGGTATCAACGAACGTGACGGCGATAAGCTGTACAACAGCGCCGTTCTGGTCGGCCCGTCCGGCCTGATCGGCAAATACCGCAAACTGCATCTGTTCATGAACGAGAAAGATATATTCGAGCCGGGCAATATCGGCCTGCCGGTTTTTGATATCGGAAAAGCCCGGGTTGGTATGGCGATCTGTTTTGACTGGTATTTCCCCGAGGTCTGGCGCAGCCTGGCCCTTGACGGAGCCGATATTATTTGTCATCCGTCGAACCTGGTGATTCCCGGCCTGTGCCAGCGCGCGATCCCGGTCCATGCTTTGATCAATCGTGTTTATATCATCACCGCCAACCGGTTCGGGACGGAAAGAGAGCTGACCTTCACCGGTCTTTCCATGATTGCCGCACCCAAAGGTGAGGTCATGGCTCAGGCGGGACCAGAAGAAGAAGTGGTCGCGGTTGTTGATACAGATATTGCGCATGCCCGCGACAAAAAGGCGACCGAGCGCAACGATCTGTTCACCGATCGTCGAACCGAAATGTACCGACGGCTGATCGATACCTGATCAGATCACAACAAAAAAGCCACCGGCTATTATGCCGACGGCATTTCAATTCTCAGAGCGGTCAGCCGGTCTTTTTCGGTGGTACCGGTTCCGGTTTTGGTTTCTGCTTTTTTGGTTTTTTCTTTTCCCGCGATGGTTTGTTTCTTGATTTGCCCATTGTATCGATCCTTTCGTGAACTCTATGTTTCGTTATCGACCGGGCTGCAGTTCCTTATACACTTTCGCAATCGTATTGCTCCGGACTGTTTGTCGTCTATAAAAGAATAAATGCTGGCGGTAATTTTAACAAACAGTTTTTGACTGGTGTTGTCTATCAACTAAGCGAGACTCAGCAGATTGCAGGAACTGTTCGTTATCTTCGCATAAGTAAAATGCCTGATGAAATCTCCCGTGTTGATATAAGTGCCGCCTTCGTACTCTTCGAACGCGGGAATGTGCAGGTGCCCGATTGCCACGACATCGTAGTGGTCGGCCAGCTTCTCTTTGGCATACGCTTCGTAGTCAGCGACAAAATCCGGGTCGCGTCCTGAAGTGTAGTTGCGCGAAGAACCGGAAACCGCTTTAGCCAGCGGGATCGCCCAGTCCGGTGTCAGTTTGCGGTAGAGCCAGATGTTGAAACGGTT
>JAJRTA010000140.1 GCA_024278515.1 Candidatus Zixiibacteriota bacterium | reverse complement strand
GGAACCGACCGGGAGGGTTTCGACAATTCCTTCGGATAGCGCCGGAGTCGGATATTGTCCGGCTCGTCCTGAACAAACCGTCAACCTGGACGATAGCCGCGGTCATCCGAACCCTGGTCAGTCGTTTTTACGGTAAGCCGGTCATCGCCGATTTCGGCTTCGGTCTGGATGAGGAAACACTCGATGATCGTCCGGTTTATCTCAACCTGATCCTCAAAATCTGCTCGCTGGCTGTTGTCACTACCGGTATGGCCGCAGGACGGCTGTCCCGGGCCGGGATCAAAGTTATCCAAATACCGGAAGCGGTAAATGAAAATGAGTTTTTAGATCGAAAGATCGATTCGCTTCAACCGCATCTGCTGACTTCTTTCAGCTACGCCGGCCAGGTGGCCGCCGCCTGTACGATTCAGGCTTATCGACTGGTGAAAGAAAAATATCCCCGCGCAGAGATAACCTTTCTCGCCGACCGTACAGACATTGACTGCTGCCGCGCAATGATCAGACGCGCAGGTCTGGCCGGTATACAGGTCGTCCCGACCGATTCTCCAACCGAGGTAGCCGAAGCGCACAAGACCGCCGATTTATTCGTCCGATCATCAGTCTCCGGAAGCGTTCGACCCATGCTTCGGGCGATGGCCTCCGGTATCCCGGTCATCTCAGCCTATGGCTCGTACCATGATGAATTGATAACCGACCAAAAGAACGGCCGCGCCTACCGTGAAAATAACATAGGAGAATTAGCCGACTGCATCATCGATTTGATTGAAAAACCGGAACAGATCGTCAGTCTTGTCGAGAACGCTAAGGTTACCGTCTCCGAACGCACACCGTCCGGGATACAGCGTAAGTGGGCCCGCTGCTATTCACAACTCGCCTCTCAAAACCGGTCGCAGACCAAAGAAGCCGCTCCGCTGGCCGATCCATCGATTTCATCCTCCGGACAACCGAAGTAATCCCTTTTTTTGTTGGACTCATAATCAAATCATCTTAAAATCGCGGGGTAAAATGGAAGGTCCGGATATGACAGCCAAAGAACAGCCTTACGATATCGCCATTGTCATGCCAGTGCTCAACGAAGAGAAGTTCATCGGCGCGACACTGGATCAGATCTACATGCAGAATTATCCGATGGACCGGGTTCAGGTTATCGTGGCCGACGGCGGCTCCACCGACCGTACCCGGGAAATAGTTGATTCCTTCAAGGGGCGGTTCGGTTCGCTGAAACTTCTGGACAATCCAAAACGGTTGTCCTCGGCCGGGCGTAATGTCGGCGCGAGAAATTCCAACGCGAAGTATATCCTGATACTCGACGGCCACACCCACATCCCCGGTAAAAGTCTGCTTAAAGATATGGTCGAACTGTTCGAGCGCACTAATGCTTCCTGTCTCTGTCGCCCGCAGCCGCTGACCCCGCCCGGAATCAGTGAGTTCGAAAAAGCGGTCGCGTTGTGCCGGGCTTCGCTCCTGGGTCACGCTCCGGACTCGGAGATATACTCGGACCACGAAGCCGAAGTCGATCCGACATCGTCAGGAGCAATGTACAAACGGGAAGTTTTTGAACAGATCGGCGCTTTCGATGAGTCTTTCGATGCCTGTGAAGATGTCGATTTCAACTATCGGGTGCATAAGCACGGCATCAAGGCATGGACCTCACCGAAACTGACCGTTTACTATTACCCGCGCTCGACGCTGGGTTCATTGTGGCATCAGATGGTTCGTTACGGGAGAGGGAGAGCCCGCCTCGCGTTCAAACATCGGCTGCTCTCGCCGGTCATGATCATGGCCGGGGCCGCCGTGTCAGGGCTGGGTTTGCTCGCCCTGTTGGCTCTCGTCTCGACCAGGGCGGCTTCGCTGTTGTTCACACTGATCGGGTTGTATCTGCTTCTGGTGGTTTTCTATAGCGCTTACCTGTCCCAGAAAGAAAACCACTCCGGCTGTCTGCTGTACGGCCCGCTTATTTTCCCCGTCGTGCATTTCGGTCTTGGGTGCGGTTTTCTCTATGAAACCGTTCTAAAACTCGTAGATCGCGGTAAAAAACAGGAAACGATGAGGCTGTGGTGAAACCTCTCTGACAGCAGCCGGCGACGGAGAGGCATCATCCTTTTTCATTGTTCGCGCGACGTCGCTGCACCAGGTAGATAACCAATCCGGTCGCGAACAGTGATATCGACACCACCTGATTCCAGGTCGGATTGATGCCGAAGACCTGAAAATACATCGCGTCCTCGTAGTACCGCACATATTCAATCGCGAATCGGAACAACGCTTCGATCATGAACAACAAGGCCACGAGCTGCCCGGCGAACTGTTTACGTTTCATCATGAAGTGAAGGAGCAGAAACAGTCCGACGCCGTACAGGGAGCTGTAAAGCTGTGACGGGTGTATGTGTTGATTCGGGAAGATATAGCTAGGGATGGAACCATTGGGAAACCTGACCCCCCAGGGCAGTTCGGTCGGGGTGCCGAAACAACAGCCGTTGAGAAAACAGCCGATTCTGGTCAGACCCAGCCCAATACCAACCGTGGGAGCGAAATAATCAAGAGTTGCAAGAATCGGCATCTTTCTCAAGCGACAGTAAACCACCAGCCCCGCGGCCGCCATCAGAACACCGCCGTACATGTTCAGTCCGGCGATCCCGTAGTTGCCTGAAGCGAACGGATTGAACGTAGCCCCCCAGTTGCCGGTGAATTCATCCAGATGCAACACGACATAGGACAACCGCGCCCCGACTACTCCGCCCAGAATAAGAATATAGGCTATGGT
>JAJRTA010000139.1 GCA_024278515.1 Candidatus Zixiibacteriota bacterium | reverse complement strand
GTCGTTCGACATACTCGGTTTCAACACCGGATACCGAGCTAACGGATTTGGCACCCGCGGTAGGGAGAGGTTTGAGTGTTAGAAATACGCTCATTCGATACAACCTGTTGTCGGCTCTACTGATCACTACACTGCTCTCTACGGTAATTACAATACCGACGGCTTTCAGCGAGAGTGGCAACAATGAGATCATACGGCCAGTAACGGCTGGTAGTGAAAACCTCCTCATTTTTGATAACAGCTTAATCCCGAACGCCGATATTTACCGGCTTTGTATATTCGCGCGTGACAACAGCTCGGGAAGCGAATACTGTATTGATCTGGATAAGTCACCGAGGATGTTGTCGGATATGTTATTGGAGACGACCGGAGCCAATAATTATTACGGCCTGTATGTAAAGGCTGAATACTACGAAACCGGATCGCAAATCTTCAGCGATACCGTGTTTGTGTCACGGGAAATCCTCTCGGATGTGGAACTGGTCATAAATGATGGCACATCCGCTCATAAGGTGGCCGAATCAACCGCAGCCGATACCTGGGAGACCGCCCATAATTACCCCAATCCGTTCAATCCAAGCCTTGAAAATAGAGAAGAGACCCGGATAGTTTTCGACGCGCGCGGCCGCGAGGATATTACCATGTCGATTTATGATCTGTTCGGTCATCTTGTTTACGAAAAAGCCGGACTAAAAGAACAGGATCTGATCTGGAACGGCCGTAACGGACGTAATGAACTGGTTGCAAACGGCGGTTATATCTGCATTCTTAAGATCGAAGGTGCCGTCGTATCAAAACACAAGATACTGGTGGTAAAGTGAGCCGGGCGATACCGTTATTAACTTCCCGCAGGCTCATCCGAGTCATGATAGCACTGAGCGTGTGTGTTCTGCCGTTCTCACAGGTGCTGGCAGGTTTGACAACCGGTGAAGGCGGCTTGGCTGGTGAGTTCCTCCGTTACGGGGCCGATGTACGTTCACTCGGCATGGGTCGTGCCTATGTATCGCTGGCCGACGACGCATCCGCTCTGTACTATAACCCGGCCGGACTAATGCGCTTGCCCAGACGATTTTCATTTTACGGAATGAATTTCAAACCGTTTTACGAGAGCCGGTACAACTTTATTTCTCTGGCCGTCAATCGGCCGAGCAATGACGGAACTGGCTTAAAAAAAATATTGTTCGGGGCCAATTCCGCGTGGGGATTCGCTGTTGTTCATTTCGGTTCCGATGGATATGAACAGCGTGACGCCCGGGATAATCTTATTGATGACAACATCAGTCTGTATCAGCAGGCTTTCCTGCTCGGCTATGCCCGGGAATATTCCGGTTCCGCCGGCATACTCGGCTATGGAATCACATTTAAGCTGCTCCGCCAGGGACTGTCCGGAAACATCGGTAAATCCACAAGCGCATTCGGTCTTGATATTGGCGCACAATGGCAGATGATCAACCCTCCGATCATCAAGGGACTGACACGAGTTCCCCTGATCGGCCCTTTCTTTGACCTGAAGCATTTGTTGCCCCTGCGAATGGGAATCAGTATCCGCAACCTGGTCCAACCCCGTCTTGGCTTCGGCGGTGAAAAAGATAAACTCCCGGCCTCTTTACGAATCGGCGCCAGTTATCAACTGTCCACCAACTGGTTAATCAGGAAATCACAACTGATATTGGTCAGTGATTTTGAATGGCTTTATAATGACATTCAACGGTTGATCAAACTTGATCGGCGTGTCGAAGTACATGAAATAGGTCCCGGCGCCGGACAGTATTTCGGCATCGAATATCAGTACCGCAACAATACTAACAAGTTCCAGTTGGCGCCGCGCTTTGGTATCAGTAATGTTTTTGATCAATGGAAAATATCAACCGGCATAGGGCTGGTATATAAAACCGACAATTACGACTTCCAGTTCGATTTCGCGCATGGTTTCCACGAAAATCTGGCTGACGACCAACGTTTTTCTCTCACGATCAGGTTCGGCGGCAAACGTGACGCCGGCTATTTTGCCGGACAAAACAAGATTTACGGTGACGGGAAGTTGTCGGAACGGCAGCCGTTCAACAATCCCTGTTCCTCCACGGATTGGTTCGCTCTGGCGGATTCCGCCACCGCTCCCGATTCCATATCCGACTCTCTGAACCAGTCGGAGCGCGGTAAATATACGCGAATGCTCGCGACATATCCTGATGAGCCATCCGCGGGTAAACAGGCCGCGATCATTCTGGCCCGTAACCTCGATAAACAAAACGATGATCGTTACTACCCTCTGGTCGGCGGGTCGTTGCTTGCCATAAGTTACGCTGAAAATGCGGAGCAGGCTTTCCAGAAAGGTGACCACACCGAAGCGCGTATCCTTGCCTCGAAGGCGATTTCCGAGTTTGAAAAAATAGCCGAGAATTCAACGAAAAATCCCGGTGACCTGTTTGATGCTCTCA
The DNA here is from genome assembly GCA_024278515.1 of Candidatus Zixiibacteriota bacterium. Lineage (GTDB taxonomy): Bacteria > Zixibacteria > MSB-5A5 > GN15 > FEB-12 > JAJRTA01. The sequence continues at coordinate 1,834 of JAJRTA010000139.1, read as the reverse complement.
AAGCACAATGTGAGATGATCACAGCGGCGACCAGCCGTGGCAACTCAGCCGAAAAAGCCTGGGACCGGGCAATTGAGCTGCTCGAGCCAACTCTCCAAGAAAACAATTGTCTGAAACCGCACTTCCTGATCGCCACCTGCTATCAGCAGAAGGGTGATTACGTTAACGCTGCCGCACAATTTCAGAAAGCTTTGTCAGGTGAAACTGATGATCCACAGGGTATGCTCACCCTGGCCCGCCTCTGGCTTGGCGACGCTTTAATCAGAATCAACCGTCCCGACTCGGCCCGCAAAGTTTTGCAACCACTGGTTACCAATCTGAAACGACCGGTCCGGCAAATTGACCCAGACTACCCACGCTTCTGGAGTTTCGGCGATATGCGCATCCCCGACGATGCTCAGTATCTTATCGCTCAAAGCCGGCTGGGAATAGATAATGACAAAGCCGTCGAGGAATTTCTGAAAGTGTGCCGGTTCTTTCCCGGCTCCGAAAGGTGTGAAGCGGCCGATCGCCTGGCTGACAGCCTTTTACAAAACATGATTAACAGGTAGAGATAAAAATAGGAGACATTACATTGGAAACATCTATTACTAAAATAATCAGGTGCATTACACTGGCGACACTGTTGTTGTTTCTGACAGCGGCAACAACTGTACAGGCCCAGGACAGCACTCAAGCTACGATTTGTACAGCTACCCCGGTCGTTGACTCATCAATTAATGCCGGCCTCGGGATAAGAGTAAGCTGGAACTGTTCTCCACAAACGGCCGTCTCGAGTTACTTCGACTCTTTCCTTGTCCTGCACACAATGAACCCCTCTTTTCAGACGGAAGTGGATACGGTCAAAGTCACGGGACAGGACTCCTACTTATTCGCACCATTGAACTTAAATAACAGTCATTACTTCAAAGTATCCGCATACAAAGACGGTGATCGCGTTTATACTACAAATCCGGGGGTCAGCTGGATACCAGCCTCACGGGGCGACAAGAAGTTCTCATTTTGGCCGGGCTACCTTTTTCTCTGGGGACTTGTCAAGTTGACAATCCTTGAAGAAGGAAGCCTTGACGCCTGGCATAACTCATCAACTATGGGTAAATGGGCTTTCAATGTTATCGCTGTTTTCTTTGCTGTCGGTTGTTTCTTCTGGTATGCACGATCAATGAAAATGCTACGCTCAACCAAGGTATTCATCGTTAACAAAAAACTCAAAGGGGGATACAACGAGTGCGATGAAGTTGTAAAACTGCACGAAATCGATAAACTGGAGCAAACACAACAGAAGATAGTCAAATCTCTGGTTAAACGAGATTTGACCAGAGACCTCTTCAAAGGCAAACTGAGTTGGTTCTATAAAATTTCACTCTGGGAAGCTACTGTTAATAAGCGACGTCGTAATCCCGATGAACTTCGCAAGAATCCCACTGTTCGCATTCTGCTGACCGCCGTAGCCACGCTGAACAGCAAACCTGATGAACTGGAAGATGCCCTTGATGTCCGCATAACCGCCGAAGAGGAGGAATTACGCAAAAGGAGCTTTATCGATATACTGTGGGCGCTTGGTGTAACCGGACCGCTGGTGGGACTGTTTGGAACAGTCACCGGTATCAGTATGTCATTCGCCAAGATTATGCATGCCGGCCTTGAAGGACGGGAACTCCTTCAGGAGCTGGCCGGCGGAATCAACGAGGCTTTATACACTACGATCTGCGGTCTGATTGTCGGTATCCTGTTCATGCTGGCTTATTATTGGTACAGTTACAAACTTGAGCGTATTCATGCCATCTGGGTGGTTTTTGCGTCCAACTTTATCGATAGAATGAAACGGAACCTC
>JAJRTA010000138.1 GCA_024278515.1 Candidatus Zixiibacteriota bacterium | reverse complement strand
GTTGTCACAGACGTCACCGGCGCCGTCCGAATCGGTGTCGGTCTGGTCGATATTGTACGCATCCGGGCAGTTGTCGCATGGATTGCCGAGATTATCGTAATCGTTGTCGGCCTGATCGGAGTTGGCGATCGTCGGACAGTTGTCACAGGCATCACCGCGGCCATCGCCGTCACCGTCGGCCTGAAGCGGATTGTTAACCGCCGGGCAGTTATCGCACAGGTCACCGTAACCGTCACCATCGACATCACGCTGATCGCTGTTGGCTGTCGACGGGCAGTTATCACAAACATCACCCACCCCGTCACCATCGATATCCGATTGATCGGAATTGGCCACATTGGGGCAGTTATCGGATATATCGGCCACTCCGTCGGAGTCGATATCACCTGACTCACAGGCATCCAGAACCCAGTTCTGGTTGACATCGTTTGGCGAGGCGGGCACAAACACCAGCCCGGACGGTTCGTTGAGCATACCCGCTCCACGAACGAACGAGCGGTAATAACGAGCCGCATCTATATCGAACTCTATCACCCGGCCCTGCGTACCGTAGAAACAGGCTACAAAAACATTCCCGTTGGGACCTATCCGCAAACCCCACGGAGCAGTGATCCCGTAATCGTCGCTGAACACACGTACAAACGCGCCGGTGGCGCCGTCATATTCAAGAATCTGATCCGAACCGTAGCTCGAAACCAGCAGGTTGCCGTCCGGTTTGAAGGCCAGCCCGCGAGGATCATTAAGCCCCCCCGATCCGGACGCGGCAAAAGCGCCGATAAATCCTCCGGTGCTACCGTCGTACTCGAGAATAGAGTTGTTATTGGCGCTGGAGACGAAAAGGTTGCCGTTGGGGCCGAAAACCAGGCCCATCGGACCATCAAGCGAGCCGGCTCCGCCGACGACAAAATCACCCATCGAGGCGCCGGTTGAGCCGTTGTATTTCCTGACCGCGTCGTTCGTCGCATCGGCCACGTAGAGATGACCGTCCGGACCGAAAGCCAGCGCGGTCGGTTTGCCCAGCCCGCCGGATCCGGCAGAGATAAAGGCCGAGCCGGAAAATGTCACCAGATCGTAAGTCCAGATTTCATCAAGATAGTTACTCACGACATAAAGCGCCGAGCCGGAAGGATCAGTGACCACATCATAAGCGTTGCGGATAAAAACCTGATTGGAGGGGACACCGCTTTGGGCATGGAACTCTCCCACCCGCACCATATTATTGTCACACACCCAGAGATTGTGCTGACGATTCATGTCGATCCAGTCGGGCTGGAGATTATTATTGCAATCTTCACAGATATCGAGGATGCGATTTCGGTTAATGTCAAGGCTGAGATCCCCCTGGATCTCCTGCCAGTCGATTGTTCCGTTCCCGTTGCAGTCCGGGTCGCACTCATCCGGGACATTGTTGCCGTCGACATCAGGGGTCATCTCCGCCCAGGTTTCATACTGGTCGGGAATACTGTTCAGATTGCAGTCGGCTTCGCACTCGTCGAGTACGCCGTTGCCGTCGTAGTCAGGCGCTCCTCCGGCTATCTCAATCGGATCGAGAGTGCCATTATTGTTGCAGTCCTGACATTCATCAGGAATACCGTCGAGATTGGTATCCTGACTGGTACCGAAGGCAATATCATCCTCATCCGGGATATTGTTGCCGTTGCAGTCACGCGAATGACACGGGCCCGAACCGGCATTCCAGCCGATATACTCCTGCACCCGGCGATGAAAACGAAGATCCAGATTGGTGACATAACCGGGGTAAGTATGGCAATAGGACATGATAGTCCCCTGAGCCGGGACACCGTTGCCGCAGTCATCAATAGCAGGATCGAAAGCGACATCATCATGGGTGTGAGGAGAGCCGCAGTTGTGACCCATCTCGTGGGCAACCACGATAATATCCCAGTTGCCGTTGTCCGGTGAGGTAACCGGAGCAAGGAAACTGCCGTTCAGATAGGCATCGATGCCATAGGCCCAGCCATCGCACGTATTGGAGTAGTAGGCAATACCGCCAAACGGGGCGGTACGTGATCCTGAAAACTGGTGCACGATGTTGAGGCCGGTAGTGTCTTCATTCTCCTGCCAGTATGATCGAAAACCTCCCACGTCATCGAGCGGGAACGGTTCTCCGCCGCCGGGCCATAGCCGCACATAAGCCAGACTCATACGCATATTATTATCCCGTTCGTAGATCATGCTGATCGCACCCATTAACTGGATAATATAGTCGCGCGCTTCCGTAGTGTTGGCGAACATATCCACGAACATCCGGTTGGCATCGATAGCCACCCTCAACAGGCGTGGTCCTTCAGCCTCAGCCGGTTTGCGCGCAGACTTTTCCTCGAGCACCGGGAGATCAAACATATACTCGGTGCCGCAGAACGGGACATCAAGACCGCCGAATGATGAAACCGGGCTGATCGTTACCGAGTTGACACCCGCCTTGCGGTCCTCAGGACGAGTCGACAACGCATAACTCTGGTTTCCGCTCAGTTCGATATAGCCATTGATCTGACCGCCTGAGGAAATGGCGAAAAAAGCGTGCGAATTATCTTCACCGCTGACCGTGCCCCGGAACAGTTGCACATCGGGAATGTCAAGAGGCAGGTCACCGGATACAGTACCGATCAGAAAACGGGCGTCGGGAGCTATAATATCGAACCGCTCCAGATCAAGTTGCAGGGATTCATCGACACTGAAAGGAACTTCCAGAGTCTGGCGTTTCGGTCCTGATTTGGCCTGTTCGAACGCGTCGGGGGCAACTATCGCCTGCACAGCTTCGGACTGCGCGATCTTTTCTACCCGGTTGAAGATGGAACTACCAAGTCCACCAGCGGTCACGACCGGCACAATGACAAATACTAAAACCAGGACGGTTGCGAATACGACGGTCAGTGATTTTGATTGAGCGGACAGAGTCGCGAGATGATTTAACTTAAGCACCTGATTACTCCTTTTGGGATGAGTACGGTTTGGAGACAGAAAACATACTTTTCTATCTGCTGTAATTCAACCTGCAACACAGGCTTCGGGCGAGACATTGTCAATATACAGAGAATCGTGGATAGGTCAAGAAAGAGCGCACAACATGCGACGGCCGCTTGCATTGTTTTATCAAAAGTCTGGCTTATAATGAACTTTCGCATATATTTGACGATAGTAAAATGAGAGATACCCCGGCCATAACAGGTCCGGGGCTTTTGTGCTGTCTGAAAGGAGCGTTTGCGCTGGGAATAACAACTCAACAAACCGCCTCGACCCGAACCCTCCCCCTGCTGGTATCGAAATTCAAAGAACACCAGCCGTTTCAAAAACTTTTGTCAAGCCTGGGAGATTCATCACGGTCGACCGTCTCCGGCCTGGCCGGTTCATCGCCCGGTTTGTTGATTCAGGCCCATACTGAAGAGACCAGCCGTCCCGTATTGGTTATCGCTCCCGATGCAGACAAAGCCAACGATCTGTTCGATGATCTGCTTTTCCTGTTGGGGCCGGAACGAGTGGGACACTTTCCCTCACGGCAGATTCTGCCGTATGATTTCCGTGCTCCGGTAGGAGAGATTATGGGGCGGCGGATTTCCACGCTGGCCGGGCTTGTTCAGGGTCGTCTCGAAGTTGTCGTCTGCTCCGTGCGATCTTTGATGGAGCCGACTATTTCACGCACCTGTCTTTCCGACAGCATGATAAATCTGACCAAAGGCGGGGAGATCGACCTCGACGATCTTGTGAGTCGGCTGGTGCGTCTCGGTTACCGCAGAGTGCCGATAGTTGAAGAAGTGGGTGATTTTGCCGTGCGCGGAGGATTGATCGATTTTTTCACACCCGACTCTGACGCTCCGGTACGAATCGAGCTGTTCGGTGACGAAGTAGACACCATCCGAAGGTTCGATGTCGCCACCCAGCGCACAATTTCACGTATCGACAGAGTCAGTCTGCTTCCGAAACGCGAAGTACCGATTACCCACGAGACGCTGGAAGAGTACCTCGAGATGTTACCGGAGGATGACACGGAATATGTGCGCATCCGTTACCTCAACGATCCGGAACTGCCCGGGCTGGAGTGGATGTCTGTTCTGTTCGGACTCGAACAGGGACGCCTTGCGGACTATATCGCTGATGATTCGATCGTGTACATGCAAGGTGAAGGAAATCTGAGAAACGAGGCGGACAATACGATCATCGAAGCAACCAGTCTCAGGCAGCGACTGAAGGGACGGCTTTCACGCCTGCCCGATCCGGAACAGTATTATACGCCGAGTGAGAAGCTCTTTGAAAAACTGGACAAGCACACCCGGATCGACCAGGTGCCGTTCCGCGGAGGGAGGGATCGCACGATAGATTTCGGATGCCGGGAACATCCTTCGGTCGGGTCCCGATTCGATATGCTGGAAAAGATAATCGACGAATACCACGCACTGGGGATCCGTTTCATTATCGCCACCGACACTGAGGGTCAGGCCGGCAGATTGTATGACCTGTTCACCGAACGGACGAGCCTAGCTGTGCCCCCTCCTCTGGAAACGGCCAATCTCAGGGGTGGGTTTGTTTGCCGGGATGGCCGTTTCGCTATCCTGACCGACCATGAGATTTTCGGACGGTACCACCGTCGCGTTCGCCGCAAGAAATTCAAGGAGGGTGTGGCTCTTTCGGATTATTCGAACCTGACGATCGGCGATTATGTGGTGCACACCGATCACGGTGTGGCCAGATATCTTGGACTCGAAACATTACAGGTCGACGGTAAGAATCGTGACTGCCTGACCCTGCAGTATGCCGAGAAAGACCGTCTCTATGTGCCGATAGAGGAGTTCAACCGGGTATCCAGGTATTCCGGAAAAGACACCGCACCACAGCTTATGCGTCTCGGCGGCCCGGCCTGGGACAAGCTCAAAAAGAAAACGAAAAAAGCCATTGCCGACATGGCGGCCGATCTGATCAAACTTTACGCCGAACGGAAAGCCCGCACCGGGTTCTCATGCGGTGAGGATACAGTCTGGCTGAAACAGCTTGAATCATCTTTTGTTTTCGAAGAAACGCCGGATCAAATGAAAGCAATCAACGACACCAAGGCCGACATGGCCGATGACCGCCCGATGGATCGCCTTATCTGCGGTGATGTCGGTTTCGGGAAAACGGAAGTGGCGGTACGGGCCGCTTTCAAGGCGATCGAAGCCGGTAAACAGGTAGCGGTTTTGGTCCCGACCACGATTCTGGCTCAGCAGCATCTTGAAACCTTTTCGGAAAGGTTGAAAGAGTTTCCCTTACGAATAGAGATGCTGTCCCGTTTTCGTACAAAGTCGCAACAGTTGGAAGTTATCGAGGGCCTGGCCAGTGGTGATGTCGACCTGGTGATAGGGACGCATCGCCTTTTGTCCAAAGATGTTTATATCAGGGACCTGGGGCTTCTGGTGATCGATGAAGAACACCGCTTCGGCGTCCGGCATAAAGAAAAACTGCGTCAACTGCGCAGCGTGGTGGATACTTTGTCGATGACCGCGACACCGATCCCACGCACCCTGCAAATGTCCATGATGGGCGCCCGGGATATGAGTCTGATCACTACTTCACCCAAAGACCGTCTGCCTATTATTACGGAGATAGCCGAGTTCGACCCGGCGATCATCGCAACCGCCATTCTTCGGGAGATCGACCGCGGCGGGCAGGTGTTTTTCGTGCACAACCGCGTACAGACAATTGAGGCCATGTACAACTATCTAAAAAAGATCGTGCCGCAGGCGGAAATCGCCATTGCCCACGGCCAGATGCACGAGAAATCACTCGAGGGAATCATGCTGGCCTTCATGCACGGACGTTACGATGTGTTGTTGTGCACCTCGATAATCGAAAGCGGCCTGGATATTCCTTCGGCGAATACTATCATCATCAACCGAGCCGACCGTTTCGGCCTCGCGCAACTGTATCAGATACGGGGCCGGGTGGGACGCTCGGCTCGTCGCGCTTACGCCTACCTGCTCACACCACCGATGCGCCGCCTCAAGGCGGACGCGGTCAAACGGTTGCGCGCCCTGGAAGCGCACTCCGATCTCGGCAGCGGCTTCGCGCTGGCCATGCGGGATCTGGAGATCCGCGGCGCGGGGACGATATTAGGCCCCAAACAGTCCGGCTTCATCGAAGAAATCGGGTTTGACATGTACAACCGGCTGTTGGAAGAGGCTATCGCCGAACAGAGAGGCATGAAAGTGCAGCCTCTGCCGGAATCCAAACTCGAACTCGACTGCGAATTGCATATCAGCGAAGAATACATTGCCGACCGTCATCAGAAAGTCGATATCTACCGCAGGCTGGCCGACGCCCGCAAACTCGAAACGGTCGAAGAAATTCGTGAGGAGATAACCGACCGGTTCGGCCGACTTCCACAATCAACCGTCAACCTGATCGAAGCTACCGCCGTCAAGATCGTCGCGTCGGCTCTGGAAATCGAAAAAGTCAGACTGAAAAACGGGCAGGCGCGCCTGACATTCAAGGAAAACCGAAACCTGACTCGCGCCGAAGTCGAATCGTTCCACAAGGCAACCGACTGCCCCTTGTCATTTGATCTGGCCGGACAGGCAACCGTGCGGATTGATCTTGGCAAAGTGAACGAATCCAACCGTCTCAACTACCTGCGCGGCATCCTGAGCAAGATAGCATAGGCCTATCCTTATATCCCCTCACTGCCGCTGATCCTGCTTATTGACAAACGAGGCGGACGGAGAGATAGTAATTAACGCCTACGCTTTTTTCAACTGGAGCGACGTAATCAAAGATGCTTCACCCGTCACATACACGCTTTATGTCTCTACCGATCCGGATTTCGGCCCCGGTCCTACAACCCATGTTTATGATAACCTGACCGTGTCGGAACTCACCCTGCCCGACGCCCTGACAATCGATGCCGACACCTGCTGGAAAGTCATGGCTGTCGACCATATATTTTCACTGACGGCCCGCCGCCGTCATGCCGGTTATTTCCGTTGTTCCGTGGAATGAAACAGCCGGGACTGCAAGGTCCCGGCTGAAATCACCTGCCGATTGTATACTTCGACTTATTGAGGATGGTTGTTCTCATTCTTTTCATGTTTGGCCGCTATGGTATAATAGATCAGGAAAGCGATACCGGCCAGTACAGACATCAGGCCAAGGGTCCCTTCCTCAGAGATAACATCGGAAAAGAAACTGATCAAAGCGCCGATACCGATACCCAGAAGGACCAAACCCCATTTCAGATTGTTCAGGGTCGGGGAAACCTGTCGCGGATACAACAATTTGACGCCTTCCTCGACCAATCCTTTGTCGATCAAACGGTTACGTGTGCGAGCGTCGGACACGATCTTGACTATGGCCACACAGGCCAAAAACAACGATGGTATTATCACTATTTCCGGCATTGATCACTCCTTTCCTGAACAGCTTCATTCTTATCTCTAAATTATCAGACCGGCATATTTCCATAAAGTTGCACGCAAAAGCCGAAACTTATGCAACATTTCGTTCGTCTATACTGTCATACCCAGTGAGAATGGAAACATGGCCGAAAGACCAGAGCAAATTGAGCGGATTCTCTCCGGAGACAATAAAGCCTTCGAGGAATTCGTCAGACAACACCAGAGGCTGGTGAGTCATATCGTGTTTCGCATGGTCCCAAACGATGAAGACCGCAAGGATCTCTGCCAGGATATATTTCTGAAAGCGCACCAAAGCCTGGCCGGGTTTCGCAACGAGTCCAGGCTCTCAACCTGGGTGGGCCGAGTGGCTTATAACCGTTGCCTGAATCATCTGGAGAAGAAAAGAGTCCCGCTGTTCGAGGACCTCTGTCCCGAAGGCGAAACAGTCGATTCGGTGATCGGCCAATCGACTCCGCCGGATGAATACGCCGAGCATCAGGACCTGGCCGTCAGGTTACGTCATGAAATCAACAACCTGCCTCCGCAGTATCGGGCTGTTGTCTCTTTGTACCACCTCGACGACATGACCTACAAAGAGATCGGCGAGATAACACAGTTGCCCGAAGGTACCGTCAAGAGCTATCTCTTCCGGGCTCGAAAACTCCTGAAAGAACGGCTGACCGCCAAATACCGGGCGGAAGAATTATGAGAGACCAACACGCCACCGAACATCAGATTCAGAAATATGTCGATGAACGTCACCGTCTCGAGCGACCGGTGATCAATCATATCGAGAGCTGTGATTACTGTTCCGAAGAGGCAGTTCGGTACCGCTTGCTTTTTGACGGATTAGCTGATGATTCCGATATCGTACTTCCGGCCGATTTCGCGTCCTCGGTCACCGCAACAGTTACCGGAGCAGAGACGACCGTACCCGGCCGCTGGTCGGTGAAGCTGATATTGAGTCTGGCCGCTCCGATTCTGATAGTGGCCGTCACTCTGTATTTCCTCGGTTTCGAGTCGATTCTGGCCGGATTCAGCCGGTCGGTAACAGTTGTATTTACTTTGCTGTTCGGCGAACTGTTCAGCGCCGCCTGCAGGTTTTTGGCCCGCTATGGCTTAGACGCCGAGCTTAGCGGCTTTACAGCCCTGTTGCTGCTTGCTGTCGGCCTGATCGACCGTCTTTTGCGTCCTCTGCTCGGCGGTAAAGCAATGCTGAGCATCTGAAACCCCGACATCATTCAAATATACTCTTTCCACAAAATGTTTGCGGAACATTTTCCGCCGGGCACGGTTACATACTCTGTCGAACAACATAGATTGAACACGTCCACTTATGGATCAGTCAAACAGGAGAAATTTTAATGCCGTTCACTTTACCCGATCTCGGATACGAGTATGACGCCCTGGAGTCGTTTATCGACGCCAAAACGATGGAGATCCATCACTCCAAACATCACGCCGCTTATGTAGCCAAACTGAATACCGCTTTGCAGGGTCATGATGTTCTGGCCGATAAAAGCGCCGAAGACCTTATTCGCAACCTTGACCAGCTTCCGGAAGATATTCGCACCGCAGTCCGCAACAACGGCGGCGGTCATGTGAACCATTCATTCTTCTGGCAGATTCTAAAGCCGAATGTGGATTTCAAGGGTGAAATTGCCGAGGCGATCAACGCCCGTTTCGGCGGCCTCGACAACTTCAAGGAAGAGTTTCTGAAAACCGCGGTCGGCGTATTCGGTTCCGGGTGGGCCTGGCTGGTGGTCGACCAATCCGGTGACCTGAACCTGATGGGCACGCCCAACCAGGATAACCCGATAAGTTTCGGCCATACGCCGGTGATGGGAGTCGATGTCTGGGAACATGCTTATTACCTGAAGTATCAGAACCGTCGACCCGACTACGTTCAGGCGATTTTCAATGTCATGAACTGGGAGAAGATTAACGAGTTTTACGTGTCAACTCTCAAGGCTGTGAAAACAAACTGATACATCTTTGCCCGACATCTGTGCAAAGCCCCGGACCTGCATCGGTCCGGGGCTTTTTTTGCAAATTGACAAAATGTTGAAAAAAGCCAATAGCGCCAAGACACCCGGAGCTGAGTTGAAAAAGTAATGCGTACCTGCCGGAGACCTACTCCCACTCGATGGTGGCGGGTGGTTTGGACGAAATGTCATAGGTAACCCGGTTGACTCCCTTGACATTGCGAATGATCCGATTGGAAATATGGGCCAGGATGTCGTAGTCGATCCGCGCCCAGTCGGCGGTCATGGCATCGGTCGAAGTAACGGCGCGCAACGCGACGACATTTTCATAGGTTCGCTCATCTCCCATCACCCCGACCGCCTTCACCGGCAACAGTACCGCAAAGGCCTGCCAGATATCGTCATAGATATTGTAATTGTGCAGTTCTTCCATAAAGATTGCGTCGACTTCACGCAACAGGTCACACCGCTCTCTGGTAACTTCCCCAAGAACCCGCACGGCCAGCCCGGGACCGGGAAACGGGTGCCGACCTATAAACGACTCCGGCAATCCAAGCGCGCGGCCCAGTTCGCGCACTTCATCCTTGAACAGCTCCCTCAACGGTTCGACCAGCTTTAGTTTCATCCGCTCTTTCAGTCCGCCGACATTGTGATGCGTTTTTATCGTCACCGAAGGACCTTTGAACGAAACCGACTCGATCACATCCGGGTAGAGCGTTCCCTGAGCCAGAAAATCAACTTCACCTATTTTCTCAGCCTCCGCTTCGAAAACATCGATAAAAGCCGGTCCGATGATTTTTCTCTTTTTCTCGGGATCAGTAATACCGGCCAGTCGTTCAAGAAACAAATCGGAAGCGTCAACCGGGTGCAGATTAATGCCGAGACCGGTGAGCATTTCAATTACATCGGTGAACTCATTCTTGCGCAGGAGTCCGTTGTTGACAAAGACGGCATGGAGGTTGTTGCCTATCGCTTTGTGTATAAGCATGGCCGCCACGGTGGAGTCGACACCGCCTGAGATACCCAGAAGCACCCTGCCGTCGCCGACCTGCTCACGTATTCTCGCAACCGACATATCAACCAGTGATTCGGCTGTCCAGTCACCTTTCAAACCACAGACATCGAACAGGAAGTTCCTGAGAATATCTTTACCTTCTTCGGTGTGATGCACCTCGGGGTGGAACTGAAGGCCGTATATCTTTTTTTCGTGGTCGGCGATGGCCGCCACCGGCAAGCTGTCTGTTGAAGCGGCGACATTGAACCCGTCAGGCATTTTTGTAATCGAGTCGCCGTGCGACATCCATACCTGACTGCGGGTGGGAATACCATCGAAAACCGCGTGACGGTCTTTTACTTCGAGGTGGGCGCGTCCATACTCACGATTGTGCGAAGGTGACAGTTCCCCGCCGAACTGTTCCGCGATAAGTCCCATTCCGTAGCAGATCCCGAGAATCGGCAGGTCGGTGTCAAAGAAACCGTTATCCAGACGGGGAGCATCCCGATCACTGAGCGACGACGGTCCGCCGGAGAGAACGTAACCGCGTACATTGCGATTTGCATACTTCGAACGATCAATGTTGTAAGGTACGATCTCGCAGTACACCTGCGCCTCACGAATCCTGCGCGCAATCAGTTGAGTGTACTGAGAACCGAAATCGAGTATCAGGATCATTTCATTCTGCTGGACGATGTCGCTCATTGGTTGATTTCCACTTTATAATCGTGTCCCGGGCCAGGTCATCTTTCATCTCAGGATAATCTTCGTTATAGTGCAGACCACGTGATTCTTTTCGCCGCAGTGCACAGTTCACAATCAGTTCGGCCACCGTAGTCATATTGCGCAGTTCCACCACACCGACCGTGGCCGGGGTGGCAAGGTAATACTCTTCGACCGCCTGATCAAGCTGCCGGAGCCGTTCGTGGGCCAGTTGCAAATGATCATTGGTGCGGACAATACCCACAAAATCAGACATGATACGGGTCAGTTCACGGCGGTCGTGGGCGATCAGGATCTCCTGACGCGGCCGTTTCAGTGAAGAGTAGGGGGAGTTGTCGGTGGGTATGTTGTCGGGGAAATCCGTGTGATTAAAGTAATCGCATGAGGCCCGCGCGGCGAACCGGGCCATCACCACCGCTTCAAGGAGCGAGTTGGAAGCCAGCCGGTTAGCGCCGTGCATTCCGGTCCAGGCCACTTCACCGGCGGCGTACAAGCCGGGCAGTTCCGTCCGGCCGTCCACGGTAGCGACAATCCCGCCGCAAGCATAATGAGCCGATGGCACTACCGGAATCGACCGCTCGGTGATATCGAAACCGCGGCGAAGACACTGGCGGTAGATATTCGGGAAGCGTTTCCTGATCCGGTCGGCCCCGATATGACTGATATCAAGCAGGACATATTCTTCACCGCTGGCTTTCAGTTCGCGATCGATAGTACGCGCTACAACATCACGAGGGGCCAGATCACGCTGCGGGTGGGCATCTTTCATGATCTCACGACCATCGACCGATTTCAGTATGCCTCCCTCGCCGCGCACCGCTTCGGAGATCAGAAAAGGCCAGCGACCCGGACTATACAAAGCGGTCGGATGGAACTGGATAAACTCAAGATCGGCCACCGGCACACCGGCCCTGTAAGCCATAGCCAGACCGTCTCCGGTAGCAATCAGAGGATTGGTCGTATGATAATATACCTGCCCAAGGCCGCCGCTGGCCAGCATCGTTACCGGCGCCAGAAACAGGTCGAACTCACGCTTCGGCTCACTGTACACGAACAGTCCGGCGCAGACTTCCCGCCCGCCGCGGGAATAGGTGATCAGATCCAGCGCCATGTGATCACGGTAAATGTCGATTCCGGAGGTCTTGCTGCAGGCGCGCAGCAGGGCCCGCTCGATTTCACGTCCGGTCAGATCGTGAGCATGTACCACCCGCGGCTGCGAGTGCCCGCCTTCGCGTCCGAGGTGCAACGTATTGTCGGTCTGAGTAAAACGTACGCCGAGGTCCATTAACTCACGAATAACTCCCGGAGCTTCCTCGACGATCTTCTCAACAACCTCTTTATTGCACAGGCCGGCGCCGCACTCGAGCGTATCCCTGATGTGATCCTCGAATGAATCAGTCCCGGCCAGAACCGCCGCAATCCCCCCCTGCGCCCGGTTGGTGCTCGAGTCGGTCTCCCCCTTTTTGGTAATTATAGCCACTTTCGCATCGGCGTTATGTTCCACTACTTTCAATGCGTAGAACAGTCCGGCGATACCGGAGCCGACCACAAGAAAGTCGTAACGACGTTCCATCAGGAGTCCGATCTTTTCAGATTTAATTTTTTCATCAGATACCGCACCAGTTTTTCTTCACCCGGATCGAGGTCTATCGATTGTGAAAGATAGTATATTTCCCGGCCGAAATCAAAGTCACCCAGCTTCACCCAGTCTTTACCGGTAGTCAGGATGACATCAGGATCGGTCTCATCAGCGGCATTTTTTATCCGCTTCAGGAGTTCATGGTCGTACTGTTGATGGTCGGCCAGCTCCATGGTGTAATCGAGATCGGCGCAGAGAGTGCGAACCTGACGAGCCATCGCCTTGAAATTACCTATACCGGCAAACAGAAAAACCGATTTGTCCTCGAGATATTTGACCGGCCGATTCCTCTCTTTACCGATCAGTTCGTGCGACAAAAAACGCGCTCGGTAAATAACGGAGTTCGGGAACTGCCGCTTAAGCCGGCCCGGAGCGACTCCCTCATCGTCGACCATGTTGGCGCGAGTGATCAGAATGATATCGGCCCGTTCAAGCGCAGAGATCGGCTCGCGAAGAATACCGTACGGCAGAAGTTTCAGGAGCCTGTTCGGGATCGAAGCGTCGAATGTTACGATCTCGAGATCGCGGTGCAGTCTCCGATGCTGCATTCCGTCATCGACGACAATCACATCCACTTCACCGGCAGCGCCAAGCCGCACCGCCGCTTCCGATTTGGACCGGTCCACCGAGAACATAACCTGCGGCAACAGTTTGGCCAGGTAGTGGATTTCGTCACCGGTTCGACGGCTGTCCATGTTCTGTATTTTATATCCCGGCGCCACGATGGGAGCTTCCTCTTCACGACCGTAGCCGGAAGACACAATGCCTACCCGCACTCCTTCTTCCTGTAAAAGCCGGGCCACCATCGCCACCATCGTGGTCTTACCGCTGCCGCCGACCGTGATGTTACCGATGGAAATAACCGGGACACTCGCGGTAACAGGTTTACCGGCGGCAATTAAGTGAACGCCCCGTCCGACCCGATACAGAAGCGACGCCAGCCACAGAAAAAAGGCCGGGAGAACCCACAACGAAAGTTTTTCCCGTCGCAGGATTTTTTTCCAGATACGTTCAAGCATGGTTCACCAGTTTCAACAGGTAGTTTCCGATCCTGGCCGTAGCCGATTCGCACAAATCGGAATCCTGCCTGATAGCAAACTTTTTCCTGCCCGGATAAACCGAGGATATCACCTCGGTCAATTGTTCTGTTCCATCAACCTGCATTCCGAAATCATTTTTTGTAATGTACGTTGCAGCTTCCCGAACGTTATCTATAAACGGACCGAACAACACCGGAGTCCGGTTCCATACCGGCTCCAGCAGGTTGTGCCCGCCGATCGGCACAAGAGTCCCACCGACAAAAGCCAGGTCCGCGATTTGATACAGGTCATTGAGATGGCCTACTTCGTCCACCAGGGTAAGTTCAGCGCTTTCATCACCGGTTCCGGAATCCGACCGGTCGCCAAATCGATGCCACCGGAACCCAGCCGTCCGGATTTCTTCGATTATCTCCGGGCATCGCTCGACATGACGCGGAGCCAGGATCAACCTGAAATTATCGAATTGTTTTACAAGTGTCCTGTACACTTCCAGCATGATCTGTTCTTCACCCGGCCGGGTGGAACCGGCCACGAAAACGAAGTCGCTCGTTTTTACATTTGCCTTTTCCCGCACCAGGGCCAGTTCACTCCCGGACAGACGAGGCATGGGAGCGTCAAATTTCATATCCCCGGTAATATCGATCAATTCTTCACGCAACCCGAGAGTCCGATACCGCCCGGCATCCTCATCCGATTTCAAAAACCATCGATCATACCGGTTAATCAAGCCCGCCATCATCGACCTGACAAGCTTATACCGACCGAAAGCGCGGCCCGACATACGGCCGTTGACCTGCACCAGCGGTATCGACCGGCGGTTCGCCTCGCTTATCAGGTTGGGCCATATCTCGGTTTCAGCTATCACGATTACTCCGGGCCTGATCCTGTCAAGGGTTCTCCGCACAACACGGGGAGCATCAAGAGGGAAATAAGATAGTGT
>JAJRTA010000137.1 GCA_024278515.1 Candidatus Zixiibacteriota bacterium | reverse complement strand
CCAGGGCCAGGTTTTTATACATCAGGTTTCCGGTTTCGGCGTACTGATTTTTGTACAGGACCGCCAGAGACCCGATAAGATTGTAGTTAGTCGGTGAAAACTCAACAGCTTTTTTGAAAAGCTGCTCCGCCTCGGAATACTGCTTTGCGTTTTTGGCGATTTCACCGGCCAGCAGGTAACCGGACATGTTCCGAGGGTAACGCTGTAAGAACTGTATAAGGTATTGTTGTATCATAGCCGTATTACCGGCCCGATAGTTGTCGACCAGCAGTTCAAAAGTCGACCTTTGATAACTGTCGGCCTGCTCATTACCGGTATGCCCGGCGATACGATACAGCCTTACCTTGCGCACCCCGACCCGGTAGGTCGCCACCTGTACCGCCGCCCCCATCACGTACGGGTAGTCATTGCGGGCACGTGTTTCATTGGCCTCGTCCAGCAACAGATGAGTGATCGGAAACCGTTCAAACAAAGTGGAGTCGATTTCAACCACCCCGAACATGTGGATCACACATCCCAGTTCGGTATCCTGAGTCAGGGCCGGTGCGTAAGGGCCGGAGATAACGGCCTCCGGGGAGACGATCATGGCCAGATCAGCCGAATTGTCACGTATGGTGTAGGTCGGCCAGTTGAACCATTCAGCCGCCAGGGAGGCCTGATGGCCGAGGACCCCGCCCAGCACTATCATCACCAGAATACGTCCAACTATTTCAGGCAGTCTGAAGCCGGTTCGTCGGATAAGCATCACGAAAACCCCGACTGCAATGGTCAGACCTCCGGCGATACCGGCCGCCTGAAACTTGATATTATCGAAGGCGAAATCATGGCCCATGCGCTCGGCCAGTCCGGACCAGGCCTGGCTGACGATTATAAAAACAATCGGGAAAAACAACAGGACAAACATAACGGGGAATCGGGTCCGGGATCGGGCTGCGGTGTTTGGGTGCCACGACCATGACAGCAATACAGCCGCGGCGCCGCAAAAGGCGTATATCAGCACCAGTTCGTAACGTAAAGGCTGGTAGTTCCAGATCATGAGCGATCCGTAGAAGGCTGTTATCATGGCCACAATGAATATATGTCCGCCCGATATGGATGTTCCGGCGTGGGACCAGAACTCACGGCGGCTCAGGTGGAAAAACAGGTAACCGATAAAGATTGCACCCAGCAGGGCCACGATGGTCATTCGCGGAAACAGCTCGGAACTTACACCGAACGAAACCATTTTACACACGAAATCATCGAATGATTCAAGACCTTCCGGCGCGCCGTAGAGGGATACTGTTTTCTCGCCGATGTAGCCGGTGACTTCGCGTTGCGCCGGAAGATAGCTGACCAGCAGCCAGATTATGACGATTATGCCCAGTCCGGCGGCAAACGAAAGCGGCAGTTTGAAACGGGCCGTTCCGGTGGCATCATCTCGTCGCAGTGAATCGTGTAACAGCATACAGGCGAACGGAAACAGGAATATGATTCCGATAATCTTCCCGAAAAACACCGCGACGCCGAGCGCCGCGCCAGCGATTACATAGAGGCCTGCCTTTTTGCTGATAGTGACCAGCCAGAGACTCAGCGACGCATAAAACCACATGCTGTGTTCGAGAAACGGATAACGACCGAAAAAAAACAGGTTGTAGTTGAACCCGACCAGGACGAGATAAATCAAACCGGCGGTATAACCGAACCGATGTTTCAGAAACAGAAAAAAGAACAACAGGCCGCCGAACGAGTACAACAGCCCCACCATCCGGGCCTGGGTCATTCCGGCGCCGAAAACAGAGAACACTACAGTTGCCAGGGCGGTTACCGAAGATTTGAGGAAAAAGACGAAACGATTGTCATCGTAGGGCGTGAAATCCCCGCTTTGCACATAATTCCTTGCGAACAGCGTGTACTGCGGCGGGTCGGTGTAAATATCGGTAGAGCCGGAAACCGTAGCGGGCGGGTCGGCGTCGATACGCCAGGTCCTTACCATGAACAGAAGGATCAGCAGGCCGATGACAACGATTGCCTCGGTATTGAAACGAAAACGATTTGATCTTCTCTCAGGCAAAGAACGCCTTTACTTGCTCGGCTACATAAGAAACCTGCCGGTCGGTCATTTCCGGATAAATCGGCAGTGACAGGATCTCATCGGCCAGTTTCTCGGTTATGGGGAAATCGGATTTACGGTAATCCAGAAACTCGAACGCCTTTTGCCGGTGAATCGGGATGGGATAATGAATCAGCGACGGTACGCCGTGGTTGGCCAGATGTTTCTGAAGATCATCGCGCCGGTCGGTTTCGATCACATAGAGATGAAACACCTGTTTGATATCATCATAAAAGCGAGGTAACTTAACGGGGACATTCGCCAACAATTCGTTGTACAACCGCGCCACCCGGTTGCGCTCTTCGTTCCATTTGTCAAGATGGGCCAGCTTGACTTTCAATACCGCACCCTGGAAACCGTCCATGCGGGCGTTGTAACCGAGCAAATCATGGACATATTTCCTGTCGGAGCCATGATCGCGCAACATCCGAACCCGCTCGGCCAATTGCTCATTATCGGTGGTCACGGCCCCGGCCTCGCCGTAAGCGCCCAGATTTTTGCCGGGATAGAATGAAAAAGCGGCCATTTTCCCCATCGACCCGGCCGGTCGGCCTTTGTAACTGGCTCCGTGGGCCTGGGCCGAGTCCTCGAGTACGGCAATGTTATAGTTACCGGCCAGTTGCCTGATCGCGTCCATATCAGCCGGGCATCCGTACAGATGTACCGGAATAATGGCCCGGGTGCGCGAGGTGACAGCTATTTTCAGAAGTTGCGGATCAAGATTTCTGGTTTCCGGGTCCACATCGACCAGCACCGGTTTCGCTCCGGCATGAACAATCGCCGCCGCGGTGGCGACAAAACTGTTGGCCGCTGTGATTACTTCATCCCCCGGGCCGATCTCCATCGCCCGCAGAGCCAGGGTCAGGGCCGTTGTCCCGCTGTTGCACCCGATCGCGAACTTTGTCCCGCAGTACTCGGCGAACGCCTTCTCGAACCCGGCCACAGCCGGACCGAGCACATAAGCGGAACTGTCGAGTACCTGTTGAATCGCCTTGTCAATCTCCGGTTTGATGGATTGGTAATTTGCCTGCAGGTCGAGATATTTTATTTCCATGTCGTTCCTTGTCTGCCGTTTTGGTGTCCGCAGAAGATAGGCGGGTTATATCATACTGTCAAGGCAGGGTCTTCAAACCTGACAGAATGTACAAAAAACAACTTGCGCCGTCTTGCCACGGTCGGTCTAACCTGTTATCATTGGCCCTGATTTTTGGCCGGCCCTCAGCCTGCCGCGAGAATTGAAAAAATGGAACCAAGCGAGGCGGAACTGTCTGCCCGGAGGAAAAAATGTCATTGTTCAGCGTCCCCTTTCCTAAGAACGAACCGGTTCTAAGTTACGCGCCCGGCTCACCGGAACGAGCCGAGCTGATGAAAGCGTTGGCCGATCTGAAAGCCAACCCGATCGAGATACCTATGGTTATCAACGGTAAACCGGTCACTACCGATACCCGGGTCGATATTACGGCCCCGCACAACCACAGCCTGAAGCTGGGTGTCTATTATCAGGGTACGGCAAACGAGGTGGCGGCCGCGGTCGAGGCTGCGCTGGAGGCGCAGAAAGCATGGGCGTTGGTGCCGTGGGAACATCGCGCCGCAATCTTCCTGAAAGCGGCCGACCTGCTGGCCGGTCCCTATCGTCATATCATGAACGCCGCGACCATGCTGGCCCATTCGAAAAACATCTTCCAGGCCGAGATCGATGCCGTTTGTGAGTTGGTCGATTTCTGGCGTTTCAATGTCTATTACATGCAGCAGATCTACCAGAATCAGCCCGGCAACGCACCCGGAATATGGGACCGGCTGGATCATCGCCCCCTCGAAGGTTTCATCTTTGCCGTAACGCCGTTCAACTTCGTTTCGATCAACGGCAACCTGCCGACCGCCCCGGCCATGCTCGGTAATGTTGCCGTATGGAAACCGGCCTCGTCCGCTACCTATACTTCACACCTGTTGATGAAGATTCTGCTGGAAGCCGGTCTGCCCGATGGTGTTATCAACCTGATCTTCGCCCGCGGCGCGGCTATCGGCGATACCGTCCTAAAGAACAGACATCTGGCCGGTATTCATTTCACCGGCTCCACCGCTGTGTTCCAGAATATGTGGAAGACGGTCGGCGCCAATATCGCGAACTATCGCGCCTATCCGCGGATTGTCGGCGAGACCGGCGGCAAGGACTTCATCTTCGCCCACGCTTCCTCCGATGTGGACCAGTTGGTGACGGCAATGCTGCGCGGGTCATTTGAGTTCCAGGGGCAGAAATGTTCCGCCTCGTCGCGCTGCTATATACCGAAATCGCTCTGGCCTGAAGTAAAAGAGAAATTCGTAGCTCAGGTCAAAGAACTGAAAATGGGTGACCCGGAAGATTTCACCAATTTTGTCAATGCGGTAATCGACGAAGCCGCTTTCGATTCCATCACCGCCTATATCGATCACGCCAAAGCAGCCGACAGCGATGAAATACTGGTCGGCGGCAACTACGACAAATCGAAAGGTTACTTTATCGAGCCGACCGTGATCCTGACTTCCGACCCGCACAGCAAGACTATCGAAGAAGAGATCTTCGGGCCGGTCGTTACGATCTATGTTTACGATGACGCCGACTACGCCAAAACACTGCACCTGTGCGACACTACTTCACCCTACGCCCTGACCGGGGCAGTGTTCGGACGAGATCGCAAAGCGATCGAGCTGGCCGAAAGAATGCTTCGCCAGGCGGCCGGCAATTT
The DNA here is from genome assembly GCA_024278515.1 of Candidatus Zixiibacteriota bacterium. Lineage (GTDB taxonomy): Bacteria > Zixibacteria > MSB-5A5 > GN15 > FEB-12 > JAJRTA01. Next base: position 6,305 of record JAJRTA010000137.1, on the reverse strand, counting down.
CTACATCAACGACAAACCGACCGGCGCCGTGGTCGGACAGCAACCGTTCGGCGGCGGACGCGCCTCAGGGACCAACGACAAAGCGGGCGGGATCCAGAATATGCTCAGATGGACCTCACCGCGTTCGATCAAGGAGAACTTTGTCGCCCCGAAATCGTATAAATATCCGTTTATGGGATAAAAAAGACGCTTTCTCACGCTCGGCGTCAGGTTTGACCTGACGCTTTGGATCGAAAACGGCTGCCGCTTATGGCGACAGCCGTTATGTTTTGTTATCTGGCTTAAAACCTATTTACGGGAACCGAACATCCAGTCAACCAGGCAAATCAGGTCTGTCACGGTAATAACATCATCGCCGTCACACTCGACATTGTGAGCGCACGGCATCGGCGGGCCGCCTGCAAACATGTATTCGACCGTGTACACCAGATCAGCGATATCCGCCACACCGCTGCAGTCGGCGTCACCGTAATCGTATCGCAATACTGTAACCGATCCGGGCAATATGTGGACAGCGGCTGTATCGAGGTGACAGTTTCCGTTGAACCATAAGACGTCGATCGAATCATACGGCGGGCCGTAGACCCGGGTCCATGACAGGCAGATATCTCCATACCATTGGTCGCACCGGAAAAAAGAAGTGTCGGGGATAGAATCGCAGAGCACGCCGATACTGTTTCCCTGAGGATCGGAGAAGCCGAAATGATCCAGGGTATTGGCCTCAATTATGAGGTTAGCCGTCCGGTCGGTCATACTGTCCGGGATATTGTAAACCTGTCCCACCAGTTTGATCAATGTTCCGCCCTCCTGCGGAGCTGGGCCGACTACGGTTGGCGGGCCGGGAAGATTGGCAATGCCGACAACATTAAGGTCCCACCCCATTCCGGACAGTGATCGTGAAGTGATGTATTGCCATCCTGCGGACAGGCAGCCTGTCGTATCTATTGTGTCGATGAGAATGTCGGAAGTATCTATATGTATGAAATCCCAGGGATCTCCCGGTCCCACAATGGCCGAGTCCAGACACAATTCACCTGACCAGTTCAGGCATTCCCAGTAGGAAGTGTCAATGATTGCAGATGCAACAGCTGTGAATTCCAATATGTCCGGACGGTCCAGCGTTACCCAGATGTTGAACCCGGCTATAGTGTCAATGTAGTTTGACATGTACACAGGTATCTCAACAATATTCCCCGGTAAAGCTGTTACGTCACCTATATCGACAATCAATTCCACCGGCTGGGCATCAACGCCTGCAACTGCAACTACAATCAGCACCGCGACCGCCAGCGTGACGACGTGGCTTCTTTGTTGTTCTGAACCTGACATTCTATCCTCCTGAACTCTGCTCCCCGACCTGTCGCCACACAGCGGAGCGTTTTCCGATGTAATCGTTCAACCTCAACAGCGGGTAAGACCGGAGGGATTGACAGAAAGATTGAAAGATCAAACGGATTCCCGGTTGCTTTATTTCAATATACCCTCAGTACGGAATCGGTCAACGCAAATAACCTGTCTTGTCTTCTTCAATAACGCGAGCGGACAGGAGGCCGGTATCCTGCCGAACCTCCCGGTCCGCCCTGCGCAAAGTGCCCCGGCGATGCTTGACCCTGCACCGCCGGGTATCAGTGACCCAATCTACCTCACGGGGCCGTCAACGACAGCTCGACATAATGATCCGCATTACACGCCCAACCGTCCCCGTTGCGGTCGAACTTCTGTGGATCTCTCCTCGTAGAACTATCATCGGACAACCAACCGGTCGGATAGATCGGGCCGGCGATATCTTTCAGTGGTAACCAGCCACTGTCGATTTCACCCGCGAGCGAAAATGAGACTACCGGTGTGACATGACCATCGAACACACCGGCGGCTTTTGAGAAAACAGTGTCACACTGTAACAACTCCCTGCTGAGAAACGGATTATCGGCCGTTTCCCAGCCGGAGTCCTCCCAGGCCCGGATGATACATCGTGACGGATAGTCAAGGTGCTTTTGCATCCCGGAATCTGCCTCCCGATCAACCGGTTCCACCGGTGTCGGGGGCATATCTTTGAGGTCTGCAACCATTGATGATTGCAGACCTCCCTCCGTAGGCCCTCGTCCGGGCGCAGTCGATCGCAAGGTACAATCGACATAGGTAATCTTTGAATGCTTTTGGAATGTGAAATGTCCGGCTGACGGACAGGAGCAGGCGTCTGACACGTTTGCCGCGACGGTGCTGTTATTTTCGGGCGGAAATAAAAAACCGCTAAAGGACAAAACTTGTCTCCTCCTATGAAGACCGGCGTTCTCTTCGTCGTCCTTTAGCGTTTATTCTATACTATATGACCTAAATACAGGTTACTACCTGTTGGTTATATCTTTCCTTCAGTTGTACGTAGTTATCAATTTATCTCACTTACAGATTAATAGTTCGTCCCGGGTTTGTCAAGTATTCTTTTGGTGGTATGCGGTTTTTTTCAGTTTCAGAAACCGGGGTTACAGCTAACATACCCGACCGACGTCAGGGTAGAGTCTGCTTTTCATTGGATATTGGCTATCGGACCGGTATCTTGCGTTTATGGAAGAGAAGTTCCACCGGTTCAACCTGGTCACAAGGCTTACGCATCTTACTGCGACTATCCTTCTGGTCATGCTGTATGCCACCGGTTTGCGATTGGCCTGGTTTTCAGGCTCATCCCCGCTGTTCGAACCGGGTGGATTGTTAGACCGTATTTTGCCGACCGGACAGGTTTACCGGACCCACCTGTTATTGGGTCTGTCGCTTCTGTCGGTCGGACTGGTCTATCTCATTGATCTTCAACTGACCGGCAGGATGTACCGACTGACCGCGTTGTTTTTTGACAAAAAACGGGACTACCGCAAGAAACTGTTCTACCTGTCGATTTTTGTAGTCTGTGCCGTGACAATTATTTCGGGTTTCAGTCTGTATATCGGTTCCTATCGGGGTGCTGCCGGCTACGCGTTTATGAAGGGGCTGCATCATTACGGTACGGCTCTGTTATTGATCCTGATTGTCGTGCATATGGTCGACCTGGTTTTTGCAAAAGAGTTTCGTATCAATTCAATATTCCTCGGTTATACTGTCCGTCCCTTTCTCAACCTCCGCAGTCTGGTAATATCGGTTGTCGTGGCCGGTCTGGTCGGTGTTGGCCTCTACCGGCTTTCTGTTCTGCCGAAAACTCTGCCCATCGAAAGACTTGACTACAATATTAATATCGACGGTCATGCTTTCGAGCAGGACTGGTCCGAAATTGAACCGGTCAGGTTGCAGGCGGCCAATGGGGCCAATTTTGAAAACACGGTTTCGGAAATCACAATCCGGGGTTTTCGTAATGACCTCCATCTGTTTTTGCTTATTGAGTGGGTCGATGATACTCGATCCTTCAACCGTAACGTGATCAAAACCGACAGCGGCTGGTTTGTGCAGGTGTCCGAGTTTCCTCATTTGTTCGGGGAGACGGTCTACTATGAAGACAGGCTCGCGCTCAGTTTTCACCATGGATCCGACGGCTGCGCCGCCACCTGTCATATTCGTGAGCCTGCCGGAATGGGTCGCCATTTCACCTCGGGCGACACTGTCGATGTGTGGCAGTGGCGGTCGATCTCGACCAATCCGGTCGGTCGGGCCGTAGATGGCTGGTGGGGTCGATACGACAACGATACCACCGGAGGCCGCCATACGGACAACCTCGCCTCGGGCGGTTGTTTTGAAAACCTCAACCGTGAATGGCAGGAACCGTTCTTCCTGCCGCTTGGTGTTTCGATGCGTTACTGGATAGATCCGCGGTCGGAGCATGTGACCCCGTTCTTCGGCGATGAGGCTGTTTCGGTGGGGGCCCGTGTTCCGGGAATAATCGTCACCCCTCCGGTCGGTGACAGGGCTGATGTGTCGGCGGTTGGCGCCTGGGCGGGCAATCGCTGGACGGTTGAAATATCACGCCGTCTCAAGACCGGATCGGATTTCGATTTTGACCTCACCGGCAGTTGCTACATGGGAATCGCTCTGTTTGACAACGCTGAAAAGAAACACGCTTTCCATCTGCCGTCGATCAGGCTCGAAATAGAACCATAGTTATTCAGGCTGCTTCAGGTAACAGCGCATGAAATCTGAATGGCCTGAGGCAGGTGTCCACTTTTTCGTATATAACGTAATCGGGCGAACATCCACGTGCGCTGATATTGGTGAACGGTCAGGGAACCGAGTTATTGCAGGATAAGACAGATACGTTCCGGTTAAAGCGAGCGCCATGCCCGTTCGAGGTCGGGGTAGCGGGTCATCTGGGTTCTGATATAACTGCTGTCCAGTCCCTTGTCCAGCGCGCGACGGTAAGCATCAGCGGCGGCGGGGAAGCGTTTTCGGGACAGTAGATAATCGCCCCATTCCTTTACTATGTTGACGGTTGCGCCATTGCACATTGCGGCTCGCCGGAGGTAATGTTCGTAGAGCCCCAACTGACGCTGTTGACGATATAAGAGTGCGAGATTGTAGAGGGGCGCTACATAGCAGGAGTCAATAATCACAGCTCTGAGGTAGTACTTTTGGGCACTGTCCAATTCACCGAGGCTTGTGCTGACATACCCGAGGTTGCTTAGAATGCTGGAACGATCCGGGCATAATCCATTGGCAATCTGAAGGTATTTCCGGGCTTCAATATATTCTCCACGGTAAATATAACATGAACCTACCAGGTCATAACCATCAGGATATGTCGGCGCATCACGAATGATCTTGAGACCGTAAGCGAGAGCTTCCTGGATTTTCCCTTGTCCCAGAAGCCTGGCCGCAGTTTTTATTTCCACGACTTCAGGATGTAATTGCTTCCACTGAGCATTGGCGGAATCGGCCTTCAAAGGTTCGCCGACAGACATATAGTAGTTTTGCAAATGAATCCAACCGTTTCGCCCCATTGCAAGATCGTTCATGAGGTACTGACGAAAATGTTTTTCTTCCGTTGATGTCACGGACCTGCTCATAACCCGGGGAGTTATTATTAGCAGACTCAACACGATTGCCGGAACCAGCGGTTGCCTTAACGAACGAGACCATTGACCGCCGAGCAATAAATAAGCATAACCCACAACGAGCGAAACCCCCGCGAATGAAAACAGATCCCAGTCGCGGGCCATCCCCAGCTTGGGTTCGAAGATGAAAACAGCCCCCAGAACATTGGATATCAGCAGCAAAAGATAAACAAAAGGTCGTTGTTTCAGAATACGGCGAAATGAAAGAGCGGATAACGATACGACTATTATCAGTAAACCGGGTACAAGCAGGAAAAGCAGATTGAGAAAGTCCGCCAGATGTTTCATGGAGAAAAGCGTGTATCCCTCGACGGTGAACCTGTTTTCGAAAAGCGGCACGAAGGCGAACCGGAAGAAATAGTCCGTGGTATAGAAATGATGGAATACGGCCGCGGCGGCCATGACAAACGGCGCCGAAATTATCAGTTTGGTCGATGTTTTCCATGTCCGGATTTTTCGACCGAGCCGTGAAGGGCTGATCAATAAATACAACGCGCTCGGAATAAGAGTGACCCCCAGCACATGAAAGAAAACAGATGCTGCCAACGGCAACAGCAACCAGTAACGGCCTGCCTGATCACGGGCGATCAGCAGTCCGGTCAGACAGTAAACCAAAACCGACAGAACAAACAGCGAGTAATTCTCAACATACCCGAAAAACAAAAGCATATAACCGCCGGTGCATACGCCGAGAAGAAACAGCACCCGCTCGGCGGTACGTTCAAACAGCTTCCCGCCGAACCATGCAACGGCAACGATGAATAGAACGCCCGAGGTAATGGAGATTATCTGATATGACAGCAGGGCGGAAGTTTCACCATTACCATTGAGTAGTCGAAATACAGCAAGAAGTGTTTTGGTCGTACCAAGCTCTGAGAACTTCTCAAAGGTGGGTCCTTCAACAGCAAGTAAACTAAGCAGTTGGTACCCGTCACCCAGAAAGTGTATCTTTGCCCTAAGCAGATAGAAGAGAGTTCCGAAAACAACTATGATGACACCGGCGATGGCGTAGTATCGCTTATTATCTGCAGGTTGGATCGAGTCGGTCCTTTCAGCAGGCATTCTGATGAATCTCATTAACACCGGAACCAGCGCGCCCAGCCCGAACAATCCCCACCTGACCCAGTCCGGATAGTACGCCCACCAGTTGAAACCCCAGATTCGATATTCCGGGAAGTATGACGCGACCAGGTAAAGAGTCAGAGTCAGGTAATAGACGGCGCAGATGTTACGTTGTGCTGTTTTATCCCTTGTTATGGTCATACTCCATGTTGTGTT
>JAJRTA010000136.1 GCA_024278515.1 Candidatus Zixiibacteriota bacterium | reverse complement strand
GGATGTTTATGGCCCTGAAAAAGCTGAAAGTGGCCGTAGCCGGGGATATCGGTTGTTACACGCTCGGCGCCCTGCAACCGTTGAACGCTCTGGATACCTGTATCTGCATGGGTGCTTCGATAGGCAACGCGATCGGACTGAGTCGAGTCAACGGATATGAAAAAGGAACGGTTGCCGTAATCGGTGACTCGACATTTCTGCACAGCGGGATCACCGGGCTGCTGGATGCGACCTACAACGGATCGAACGTTACAGTGATCATACTCGACAACCGGGCTACTGCCATGACCGGCGGGCAGGAACATCCCGGCACGGGTCGCACGCTGATGGGCGGTGAAGCGGGCAAGGTTGATCTGCCGGAACTGTGCCGGGCGCTGGGGGTCAAACGGGTCAAAGAGATTGATCCCTACGACTACGATTTATGTCTGAAAACTGTCGAGGAGGAGATGGCCGCCGATGAGCCTTCAGTGATAATCACCAATCGGCCGTGTGTCCTGATGCCGAAACGGATCATGGACGAACCGTACGTGGTCGATCCGGAGCATTGCAATGGTTGTTCCGCCTGTTTCCGCATTTCGTGTCCGGCTATCGCCGCTTCCGATGAAACCAACAAAGCAGGTAACCCCAAAGCGGTTATCGACGAAACGCTATGCACCGGCTGTACGCTTTGCGCGCAGATCTGTCCGGAAGAAGCGATTGTTCTTAAAAGTCAAATGGTGGGAGTGTAGCTGTTATGGCCAATAAATATGATATTCTGATAGTGGGTGTCGGCGGGCAGGGCGTATTGCTGGCTTCCGAATTGCTTGCCGGTGTTGCGCTGGCTTCCGGGTTCGATGTGAAGAAATCCGAGGTTCACGGGATGGCTCAGCGGGGGGGAGTGGTGTCATCACATGTACGTATCGGCGAAAAAGTATATTCCCCCACAATCCCCTTCGGAGAGGCGGATATCCTGATCTCTTTTGAGCAGGCCGAAGCGTTGAGGGCGGTCGACTGGGTCAAACCGGAAGGGGTGGCAATCGTTTCGACCACCTCGATTGTACCGGCAGTTGTTACTTCGACCAAAAAGCTGACCTATCCGCAGGATTCAATCGGACTCGTTCAGCAACGTTTGGAGCGAACAATCCCGGTTGAAGCCGACACTATTGCCCGCGAACTGGGCAACCCACGACTGGTGAATACGATCCTGCTTGGTGTGCTGTCGAACTATCTGCAGTTCGATGAGGATCGGTGGACCGAGGCGATCAGGGAGGGTGTCAAGACCAGGTTCGTGGAGGACAACCTGACCGCTTTCGAACGAGGGCGTTGCTTAGCAGAGGCTAAATCAGTTATTTGATCAGCCAGGACTCGCCGGGGAAAGACCTGAGGGGGAATCATTTTAATTGACTGCAAGGCTCAACTCTGTTATGATCGTGCAAGTTTAGAAATCAGGCCTAAAGAGGTATGTTATAGTGCTATACGGTGTGATTCTCGCGGGAGGGAAAGGTGAACGATTCTGGCCGGTGTCGCGGTCCGGCAGACCGAAACAGTTCCTTCGACTGACATCGGATCGGATGATGCTTGAGGAAACTATCGACCGCGTATTGCCCCTGATTCCGAAAGATAACATCCGGATTGTCACCAGTCGTTCCATGAGCAGGTTTATCCTCGAACAGATGCCGTCGTTCTCCGAGAATAATATTCTCAGTGAGCCGTTTGGCCGCAACACCTGTGCCGCTATCGGCCTGGCGGCGATTCATCTGGCGAAAGACGATCCCCACGCAAATCTTGTCGTGCTGTCGGCCGATCATCTGATCAAACCGGCCGACAAGCTTCTGAAATGCCTTGAGGGGGCCGCCGCTATTGCCCAGGCCGGAGGACAGCTTATCACTTTGGGTATTGTGCCGACTCGTCCCGAAACCGGGTACGGTTATATCAAAATAGCCGACAAGTTCAACCATCCGACCGATCTGCCTGCTTTCCATGTCTCGGCTTTTACTGAGAAACCCCGGATGGCGGTAGCCAAGGAGTACTACTTCAGCGGTAAGTATCTATGGAACTCCGGGATGTTTATATGGACTGCCGAGTCGTTTCTGAACGCGCTTGAATCTTATCAACCGGAGTTGCACGGTCTGCTGGTCGAATACTCGGAGCATATCGGCAAAAGTTCGGAGATTGAGGCTCGTATGCAGCTTTACACAAGGGCGTCGTCGGTATCGGTCGATGTGGCCGTGCTGGAAAAAGCCGACAATGTTCTCACGATCAAAGCGGATTTCATGTGGGACGATGTCGGTGACTGGAACGCGCTGAGCCGTTACAAGGAGAAAGATTCCGACAGCAACGTTACGGTCGGTGAAACAGTGACGATGGACTCTTATGAAATGACTGTCTACAATGACAGCGATGGGATTATTGCTGTGCTGGGCTGTTCCGATTTGATTGTAGTGCGCTCCGGTGAAGTTACGATGGTTGCCCACAAAACAAGGGCTGAAGATATCAAAAAACTGCTGGCCAAACTCGGCGAAAATGATGATACGAGCAAATATCTGTAAACTATCGATTTCATTGCTGCTTCTGAGTATGCTTTATGCCTGCGGCGGCCCCCCTCGGGAAGATGAACGGCGGCGTACAACGTCCCCCGGGATTCCTGAGAGCCTGGAGCGTTATGATCCGCTGGAACTGGAAGCAGACCGGATGATTGTTCCTGCTGAGGCTCCGAATGATTCAGAAATCATGGTCGGGGTGTCGCCTGATGATTTGTCGCATGATGAACCTGCTGACTCTGCCTGGAACTATCTTGCCCCGCTTGAGCAGATCGATTCTCTTAATCATCAGAGCTATCGTATTCAGCTTCTGACGACCAAAGTTTACGGCGAGGCCAAAGCCGCGCTCAGGGTGGCCGAGGAGATTTTTGACCGTCCGGTATCGATGGATTACGAGGTGCCGTACTTTAAGCTGCGGGTGGGTAATTTTGTCGATCGTGATCAGGCCGAAAGCTATCAAACCATAGCCAAAGCGGCCGGTTACGCCAACGCCTGGGTGGTGATGGTCATGCAGGATGTTGAAGAACTGGAACCGTTGTATAACAGCCTGCGGGGGGAACCGGGAGACAGTGTTGAAGTCACCAACGACTCCGAATCTGATGAATAACCAACGTGTCATTCCTGTTGACAGAATAACGTCCGACTCAAGGTTCCTTCAGGAAGTAGTGACCGTTCTGACCGAAGGCCGCCTGATCGTGGCGCCGACCGAGACCCGTTATGGATTGCTGGCGCGAGCTGATGATCCGGCTGTGCTGGAACGATTGTTCCGGGTCAAAGGAAGGTCCGGAGGGGCGCCGGTGGCTGTCTTTGTTCATGATGTCACGGTTTTGTCGGAATATGGTCGAATGACGCCGTTATCCGAGACGCTTGCGAAGAAGTTCCTGCCGGGTCCGTTGACCCTGGTCCTGAGAGCCGTTACTGAAAAAACTTTATCGGTTGCGCATGAAGGATTCCTCGGTTTCAGAGTTTCATCGTCGGAAATGCTGAACCGGCTGGTTGGCGCGTGTGATTTCCCGTTATCGGCAACTTCAGCAAACAAAAGCGGCGAGCCAGACGCTGAAACAATCGACGAAATCATGCAGATTTTCGGTAATGAAGTCAGCATTTATCTTGACGGTGGTCGTTTGCTTGGCCCGGTATCTATAGTGGTTAAGTGTGATGGTTCGCGTATGGAAATCCTGCGCGAAGGCGCTGTAAGCCGTCGGGCGATAGAACAGGCGCTGGAGGCAGGGCGGTGAGTGAAAAGTTTGTGATTATGTTTGTCTGTACCGGCAACACCTGCCGATCACCGATGGCCGAAGGGGCCTTGCGAACGCTGCTTGAAAAGAAACGTCCCGGTCAATTCGAGGTTATCTCGGCCGGGACTATGGGGGGAGCGGATTTCCCGGCTACAAAATATGCCGTTGAGGCGGCAAAAAACTGGGGCGCCGATATTTCCCGACACAAATCTCAGCCGCTGACGGTTTCTCTTATTAAAAAAGCCGATCTTATTTTCGGCATGACCTCTTCACATGTAGAGGAAGTGCTGAGAATGTCCGACCAAGCTGCGGGCAAGACATATTTGTTCAAAAACTTCCCCGATAGTTCGCCGATCGGGGAAGGGGTCGAGGATCCTATCGGACAGTCGCTGGAGCGTTATAACCAGACATTTCTGGAAATCGGCGAATACCTCGGGCGACATCTGGATGAAATTGTAAGAAGGATAGATGCCGGGACTGATGCTGAAAGGTAGACTGATACATAAGACGCTCCTGATGGGCCTTGTGTTCTTCGGGCTTCTGCCGATTTTGTTTTTTGCCACGGTGGAACTTGAGGTGACAAAGGCTTTTGCTGACAACAACGCTGTGACCGACAGCGACACAACTTCGTTTGATCGCTTTGTCGACAACGTTGCCTTCGGCGTAGGGGAGAGGCTCGAGTTTGACATCAACTATGGATTCATCAATGCCGGCACCGCCTCGATGGAGGTCCTGCGCCTGATAGACTACGAGGGCCGCCCCTGTTACCAGGTAGTGACAAGAGCCAACTCCAACAGTTTCTTTTCAACTTTCTACCCGGTCGATGACCGTGTTGAATCGATTATTGACGCTGTCGGACTGTTTAGCTGGCGGTTCGAGAAAAACCTTCGCGAGGGAAGCTACCGGTCGGATCGGATGTATACTTTCAATCAACGCGAACATTATACTGTTTACAAGGGAGACACTATCCCGGTTGAACCGTGGGTGCAGGATGCGATCAGCGCTTTATATTATGTCCGTACTCAGGATTTGAAAGTCGGTAGTTCGATCTTTGTCGATAACTTCACAGACGGAGACAAGTACGAACTCGAAGTCAAGGTTCTCGGCCGAGAGAACATCACGGTAGAAGCAGGCAATTTCGATTGCATTGTGGTGGAGCCACTTACTCGGTCGGTCGGGGTCTTCCGGCATGAAGGTCGATTGAAGGTCTGGTTGACCGATGATCGGCTCAAAATGCCGGTGCTTATGAAATCAAAAATTCTTGTAGGTTCCATATCGGCCGAGCTGACCAACTACCGGTTGGGTGAGATAGAGGCTTTCTGAACGATGTCCGGTCGCTTAAAAAAGTTTGAACTGGCTGATCTCTCAAAAGTAAAACGACAGGGCTCCCCTCGTCGAGCCAATCGCACTAATATCTCGCAATTCGGTCGACAAGAAAAAAAAAACGGGTCCGACTTCTTCGAATCACTGCCGCGTTTTCTCAAGGTAAACGAGCTGGATGAATTTGTCGGCCGGGTGGTGAAGGCGCGTCGAAAAGGCCGACCCTTTCACCTGATGCTTGGCGCCCACACAATCAAGGTCGGCCTGTCGCCGGTTATTATTGATCTGATGAAACGGGGACTGGTGACGGGGCTTTCATTTAACTCGGCCGGTCTGATTCATGAACTGGAGCTATCGTTTTTCGGCGGGACTTCCGAAGATGTGCAGGCCGGGCTTGAGGATGGATCCTTCGGCATGGTCCGGCAGACGGCGGAACTGTTTGACTCTGTTTGTCAACTGGCCGTTACCGACAATATCGGCCTCGGTCGGGCCGCCGGTGTTTTTATTCGTAAAGAGAACGCTCCATACCGCAATGTTTCACTGTTCGGTCAGGCATTCGGAATGAAGCTCCCGGTGACCGTGCATGTAGGAATCGGTACCGACATCGTGGCCCAGCATCCGGAGTTTGACGCGGCCGCCGCGGCAACCGGTTCACATTCTGATTTCAGGTTGCTGGCCTCGATATGTTCGGAGATCGATCGCGGCGGCGCGGTAGCCAATATCGGCTCGGCGGTTATCCTGCCGGAGGTGTTTTTGAAAGCGCTGACCGTCGCGCGCAATCTTGGACATGGCCGATACAAAAGCAATCTCACCACGGCCAATTTCGATATGATCCACCAATATCGTCCGGCTCAGAATATCGTTAACCGTCCGACCGCCAAATCCGGTAAAGGGTACAACTTTGTCGGCCACCACGAGATCATGATCCCGCTTCTGGCCTGGGCGTTGCGTCGTGAATTTGCCCGTTAACTCACTTGCCTAAGTAATCTTATCGCATATATTGCCACGGTTTGAAATCGCCCCGGGGACAACCGAAGGGCGCGTGTTAGCAAACCTGAGGACCGGAGAGAATAATGGCCAAGCTTGTTGAATGTGTTCCCAATTTTTCAGAAGGACGCCGCCCCGAAGTCATCGATGAAATCTGCGCCGCGATCACTTCAGCCGATGGTGTGGTTCTGCTGGACAAGGAGATGGATGCCGACCACAACCGGGCGGTGGTGACATTTGTCTGCCACCCGTCGCTGGCTGTCGATGCCGCTTTTCGTGGTTATCAAAAAGCCGCCGAACTGATCGACATGACCAAGCACAAAGGGGAACACCCGCGTATGGGGGCCTGTGATGTCTGCCCTTTTATCCCAATATCGGAAATGACCATTGACGAGGCGATCGAGCTGGCCAATACCCTCGGTCGCAGGGTCGGCGAGGAACTTCAGATTCCGGTCTTTCTTTATGAAGACGCGCGTACCCGGCCCGACCGGAAAAATCTGGCCAAAGTTCGTACCGGTCAGTATGAGGGGATGATCGAGGCTATCGAGAATGATCCCAAGCGTAAACCGGATTACGGACCGGCCAAAATGAACCTGAAAGC
>JAJRTA010000135.1 GCA_024278515.1 Candidatus Zixiibacteriota bacterium | reverse complement strand
GCCGCGCCGGAGACCTCCGTCGAATAGCCGGATTCGTATCCGTCGGCGTCCACCGCGGTGATTTTGTAGCTGTAAACGGCTTGTCCGATGACATCAGTATCGGTATAGGCTGAAGATGTGATATTATCTACCAGCAGTGAATAAGGCAGCCCGCTGATCGATCGGTATATTCTGTAATGATCAAAATCGGCCTCGGTGTTGTCGGCCCAGTCCAGAAGAATCTGATGATCATCGGGATCCAGGACCGGTAAAGCGGGCGCGCGGGGAACTATGTAGGGCGTTTCGGTTGCTTCGACCGCATAAATTGCCGGGTAACTCGAACCTACTGTTCCCACAACCTGGAAATAGTACTGCTGGCCTTCAGTCAGGCCGGTCACAGTATATGAGCACAACCCTATGCCCAGATCAACAGTATCAGTGTAAACTCCCGACAAGGTGCCGTAACTGAGGTAGTAATGGTAGTTGGGCTGACATGGCCCCCAGATTATTTCCAGAGACTGCCCGTCTCCCTGATCCACGATCTGCTCGATGATAGTCGGGTTGGCCGAGTTGCCTACGATAGCGAGTGAGGCTACGGTCATTCTGGCAACCTCATACATGAAGTTGAAGTCCATGCGTGAGGTAAGATCGAGGTTGGTGTGCCAGCCGTCGAAGTTGAAATCGTATTCGATATTGTTTACGATATTGTAACCATACTGCATGAAAGGATAATGGTCGGAACTTCCTCCGGGTGAGGAGGATACCGCGATTAGTTGCGAATTGACCCGGGCATTGGTGGCTATATGCAGATCACGGTACGCCGTGTTGTCGCCTGAGGACACATTAAGCATCCACAGACCGTTGCCGTTGTACCCGACCATGTCGTTGTTGAACATCACTTCCAGGTTCGCACCTGAATAATAAAAATCACCGGCGGCGTCCCATGAACCGTAAAGGCCGACTTCTTCAGCCGAGAACGGCATGAAGATCACCGTTTTTCGCAACGGAACATCTTTCAGGATGCGCGCCATTTCCAGGGTGATAGAGGTTCCGGAGCCGTTGTCGTCGGAGCCCGGCGCGTAGTCCATGGGGCTGGTCGGCTGGCCATAGGTTACTGCATCGTAGTGGCTGCCTATCACGATTATCTTGTCGGGCTCGGCATAGCCCGGCTTGACTACTTTAATGTTATAGCACGGCAGACTGTTGTAATAGAACTGTGGTGTGGTCACATCAGTATAGCCCCAGTCAAGAAACTTCTGCACCATCCAGTCACGGGCAGCGAGGATAGAGTCGGTGTAGATGTAGCGAGTCTCAAAAGCTTCGAGGCGGGTGTTGAAAGCGTAAATCGAGTCCTGACTGACCAGATCGGCCAGCGAGTCGGTGGGGAAATCAGTAATTTGCGCGAGGGTGTTGGTGATAACCGGGTCGACATAAACGATCGGTACCGACCGCTCCTTAAGCGACCAGAGCTTCATTGGTGTCGTTCGATTCAATGACAGGGCGACCGAAGGGCTGAGCTTTACCAGGTAAACATCCTGAAGAAGTTCCAGCGTTTCCCCGAGCAAAGGAATATCGACTCCCGCCATTTGCCTGCGGTCACTGTTCTGAGCGACAAATGTGGCCGCCGGGTCCACATCCGACATCACCTCTTCATACTTCAACCCGGCCTGTTCGATATCACTTCGCTGCTTCTCATCGACCAGTATGGTAAACTGATTGCCGTACCGATACACTGCCGCCTCGACAATACCGGACAAGACCTCAGCCTGGTAACGATTGGCCACATCGACTCGAATCAAATCGTCCGCGGCAACGGCGCCACCCATAACAATGATCAAACACAAACAGGTAAGAAGGAACTTAAAGAGCTTCATCAAAATCCTCCAAAGGACAGGGACATCAGCAGGTAAAATAAATATATGGTGGGGACTATAAGCGCAGGCGGTGTAATAGCTTGTGTCCCGGCCGGTTCTCAATGGTAAAGTACGGTCTGCCGGTTGATTGTCAAGACAAAAAAGGAACAGGTGTGAGGTAAAAAGATGTTTAGTCAGTAACAGCAACCTACGGATTCTTACGCAGGACCATCACCAGCCGCCAGGCCGCTTTGGCATTGTCGAAGGGTATGTTTACATCGAGGTCGCCGTACATCGAGGCAATATGAAACCGTCCCGACAAATCCAGTAGTGCGCGCAGAGCACCGAAAGTAATGCGCCGCGCTTCACTGGGACTTTCGAACTGTTCAACAAGGCCGTTTTTCTCAAGCCTGAACTTAACCGTACCCCGATCCGTCTCGGTCAGCGGATCGAAGACACCGTCCGAGCACCAGTCTGTAGTAAGTTTGCCGGTCTCGTTTTCCATCTCCCATACATCCTGAGTGCTTTTGACGGTATCGAAAGCGTCGCGGGGGTGAGGCAGTTCGATAATGTACAGTCCGAGGTCGTTCAGGTTGTCGGCGACCGCGTTCAGGTGATCGACAATATCCCGGTTGGTCAGCAGGTGTGAGAAGGTGGCCATCATGCAGCAGGCCAGGTCGACTTTCTGTTCCAGTCGGAAATCGCGCATGTCACCCTCGATGATATACCCCGGCAGTTTTTCATCATCATAGTATTTCTGCGCGTACAGCGCCATCTCGGGAGACAAATCCAGTCCGTACGAAAGGATGCCCCGTCGGGCGAACTCGCGGCAGTACTGGCCCGGTCCGCAACCCAGCTCAACCGTTGATTTGATCGGACTCTTGCCGGCCAGCCGGGCCGCCTCGATCAGGAAATCAACCGCTTTGACGTAGTCGCGCCAACTGAAGGCGAACTCATAAAGCTCCGGTTTCTCGTACGGGTTGCGGTTCATAATCTGTTTCTACAAGGCTCCGCCTGATACAAGTTGACATTCCGACAACCGCCTCATATATAAGGCCAATGAGCGACACAAGCAAGAAAAGCA
The DNA here is from genome assembly GCA_024278515.1 of Candidatus Zixiibacteriota bacterium. Lineage (GTDB taxonomy): Bacteria > Zixibacteria > MSB-5A5 > GN15 > FEB-12 > JAJRTA01. The sequence goes on along the minus strand of JAJRTA010000135.1, from coordinate 9,479 downwards.
AGCTGACCTACGCCGACAGCGGGGTTGATATCGACGCCGGTGAGGAGGCGGTACGCCGGATCAGGAAACTGGCGGCGTTGACATTTAACGAACAGGTCCTGAGCGACATAGGATCTTTCGGCGGAATGTTCAGACCGGACTTTTCCGGAATGAAAGAACCGGTGTTTGTCGCCTCGACCGATTCGGTCGGAACCAAGCTGAAAATTGCGTTTCTTACCGGCCGTCATGACACGGTCGGGGAAGACCTGGTCAATCATTGTGTCGATGATATTCTGGTACAGGGCGCCCGCCCCCTGTTTTTCCTTGATTATATCGGAATCCACAAGCTGGACCAGCATGTGATCGCCGACCTGGTCGAGGGGCTGAGCCGTGGTTGTCGCAATGTCGGCATGGCCCTGCTGGGGGGCGAGACGGCCGAGCTGACCGATATGTACCACCCGGACGAATACGACCTGGCCGGGTTTATTGTCGGGATGGCCGACCGGGATAAGATTGTCGATGGCTCGAAGATAAGGGAAGGGGATATCTGCCTCGGGTTGCCTTCGACCGGTCTGCATACTAACGGATATACACTGGCGCGCAAAGTAGTGTTCGGGATCGCGCGGTTCAAGCCGGATGAGTTTTTCCCGGAGTTGAACGGCAGTATAGCCGACGCCCTTCTGGCTGTGCACAAGTGTTATGCTCCGCTTGTTCTGCCGTTGCTTGACAAGTATGATATTCACGGGATGGCTCATATCACCGGCGGCGGCATCGAGGGGAACCTTAACCGCGTGATGCCCGAAGGGTTGTCGGCTGAGATTGACAAAAGCAGTTGGCCGGTGCCGCCGATTTTCAGGATCCTGCAGAAGGCGGGCGATATTGACACGGACGATATTTACCGGGCGTTCAATATGGGGATCGGGTATATTCTCGTGGTCGCGGCCGGGGATGTCGATAACATTACTGCGGAAATCGAACAGTCCGGCGAAAAGGTTTACCGGATCGGCTCGGTGAAACGTGGTGACCGGCCGGTGGTTATGATCGGCGAACCGATCTGAGACTGAGTATAAGGGACAACATGATTCTTCTTTGTATAATGGACGGTTTCGGTCTGCGTGAGGCTGAGCCGGATAACGCTGTAACTGCCGCGCACAAGCCGAATTATGACCGCTTGATCGCGGAGTATCCTTTCACGCAAATCGACGGCTCCGGGGAAGCGGTCGGATTGCCCAATGGACAGATGGGCAACAGTGAGGTAGGACATCTCAACCTCGGATCGGGACGGATCGTGTATCAGGATATTACTCGAATCGACCGGGCGATTGCCGATGGGTCGTTCTTCGAAAACGAAACGCTTGTATCATCGCTCAAGCGGGTTGCATCCTCGGGCAAGGCGGTGCATCTTTTCGGGTTGGTCTCCGATGGTTGTGTTCACTCATCGCTTGAACATATTTACGCCCTGGTCAAAGCGGCCGGGGATCATGGGGTGAAAGATGTGTACCTGCACGCTTTCATGGACGGCCGTGACACGCCGCCTGATTCCGGTCAGCATTATATAGCGCAGGTAATGGCAAAGTTCAACGAGATCGGGTCAGGTAAAGTGGCCACGATCAGCGGACGGTACTATGCGATGGATCGTGACAAGAGGTGGGAGCGGGTCGAGCAGGCCTATCAGGCAATCGTGCACGGGAAAGGGCCTGTGTTCGATGATCCGGTGGCTGCAATAAAAGCGTCGTATGCGGACGGTGTCACCGACGAATTCATCAAACCGGTCGTGATCAATTGCGGACCGGCACCGGCGGGAAGACTGAGTGACGGTGATCTGGCGGTTGTTTTCAACTTTCGAGCCGACCGGGTTCGTGAGATTTAACAGATGTTTCTCGGCTATAAGAACGATGAATACGATCATCCCGATAATCCTGAAATCGAGCTGGTTACTATGACCAACTACGATGTAACGATGACCGAGGCGAAAGTTATGTTCCCGCCGTACAAGCTTGAGAATATCCTCGGCGACGTGCTGACCCGGGCCGGGAAGAAACAGCTTCGCACCGCTGAAACCGAAAAATACGCCCATGTGACATTCTTTTTCAACGGCGGCGTGGAGCAGCCGTTCGACGGGGAAGATCGGGCCTTGATTCCATCGCCGAAAGTGGCCACCTATGATTTGAAGCCTGAGATGTCCTCGGTGGAAGTAACCGACAACGCGGTGAAGCAGATCGAATCGGGCAGGTATGACCTGATCGTGCTCAACTACGCCAATTGCGACATGGTCGGTCATACCGGAGTTTTCGAGGCGGCGAAGAAGGCGGTCGAGGCAGTGGACAGAGGACTGGGACGACTCCTGGAGGCAGTTCGCAAAGTTGACGGAGTGGCTATTGTCACCGCCGATCATGGTAACGCCGAACTGATGATCGATCCGGCTACCGGCGGCCCGTGGACCGCTCATACCACGAATCCGGTCCCGTGCGTGTTGTTTGATCCCGCCCGCAAAATCGGTCCGGCCGGGTCAGTGTCTCTGCGTGACGGCGGCATTTTGGCCGACATTGCCCCGACGATACTGGAAATAATGAAGCTGGATGTCCCGCCGGAAATGACCGGCCGGTCGCTTATCAGACGGGAGTGATGTTCTGGCCGGTCTGTTGAAAAGAATCGGGCGCGTCATTCTGCCGGAAAATGTCGCTGTTCGAAAACGCCGCCTTGAACTGCTGGTCTGGTCCTTTCTTCTTTCGTTCTCATTCTATCCTGAATACTTCGGGTTCTTAGCCTGGTTTTCGCTGGTGCGGCCGTTCTGGATTATCAGCAAACTCGACCGCCGCGAAGCCCTGGGCGCGGCGTACTTTTTCAGCTTTTTCTTCAACCTGTTTTCTATCTGGTGGGTCGGAATGGTCACTCCGCCCGGTATGATCGCGGCGGTGGTGATTGTCGGCTGGTACTATACTATCATCCTGATGACTTTCTGGAAACTGCACCGGATCAAACCGATGTTCGGTTATGTGGCCCTTCCGTTTTTGTGGACCGGGATGGAATACTTCCGCACCCTGTCGCAGTTTGCTTTCCCCTGGTCCGACCTTGGTTATTCACAGGCTTATTATCCGGTGATACTGCAGATTGTTTCGGTTTTTTCGGTTCACGGATTATCGTTTTTGATCGTGACGGTCAATGTGCTCTTGTGGCAGGTTCTCAGGAGTGAGCTTTCGCCGGAGCGACGGATCACCTCGCTGTTTGCGGCGTTCGGTGTGGTTGTAGCGCTGGCCGCTTTCGGGTGGATCGTGTTGCCGCGAATTCCGATCGAGGGGGATTACAAACTGGCCCTGTTGCAGGGTTCTTTCTCGATTGAAGAAAAATGGTCCGAAGGTAAACGTGATAACAGTATCAACCGTTATGATTCGCTGACTCAGGCCATTGCCGATGATGACATCAATCTTTACATCTGGCCGGAGACAGCAGTACCGTGCTACTTGTCACACGACCGGGGTTGTCGCCGGTCGGTCTCTGATGTTGTGCGCCGCTCCAACGGTTACCATCTGGTGGGTTCGCTCGCTCAGACTTTTAGCGGAGGCAACCGCTACTACCACAACTCATGTTTTCAAATCGATCCTGATGGTGAGTTCGAACAAACGTATCACAAGGTCAAACTGGTGCCGTTCTCGGAGCAGGTTCCGTATCAGGACAAGTTGCCGTTTTTGCGCAAAGATTTCCTGAGAAAGTACCTGACCTTTATCGATCGGTACGGTATCCAGTGGTGGTCGGATTTTCGTCCCGGTGACTCGGCCAGACTGTTCCATCTTCCGGAGGCCGCATACTCGGTGCTGATCTGTTTCGAGACGGCGTTTCCCGAGTTCGTGCGGGGATCGATCCGGGACGGCGCCCAGTTCGTGGTCGGAATAACCAACGACACCTGGTGGGGGAGATCAGCCGGACTCTATCAACATGCCCGGATTTTCATCACCCGAGCGGTTGAGAACCGGTGCTGGTTTGCCCGGGCGGCCAACAGCGGGCAGACTTTCATTGTCGACGGCTACGGCCGTATACATGGTGAACTCGAAATATACACGGTTGACGCGCTGGTCGGTAAAGTGGGCTTGCTGGATGAGTATTCGTTTTTTACGAAGCATGGAGATATAACCGGTCGGTTCTCTTTCTTGTTTACAGTTTCAAGGATCGCTATATTGCTGGCGTTATGGTTGGTCCGAAAGTTCGTTTTACCGCGTCGGCTTTAGTCCGGCTGTCAATCCTTGTCGTATCGCTGGTGAGTTGGGAATCACCGGCGGCCGCTGAGTGGCGAACGCTCAGTTCGTACAAACAGCCGCGCCGGATGATCGTCATCGATGATACGCTTTGGGTTGTCTCCAGCGGCGGCCTGTTGGCTGTTCATAACCGATCGTTACCGGGGAAACAGTTTACCAATGTTGACGGTATCGGCACGACCGACCTGCACGCTTTTGTCGGTGATAACACCGGTCGGCAATGGGTTGCGGGAAATGGTCGTCTTGTTCGTTTCGATCAGTCGGAGGCGCGGCAATTTGTATTCACGGACAACGACGGGGAGCCTTTTGAACTGTTCGCCCTGGCCGACGACGGGGACGACTTGTGGGTGGGTACTTCTATCGGACTGGTACTCTTTTCCAAAATAATAGATGATGGACAGATTCAGGACAGCTATGGACGTTTCGGAACCCTGCCTGATTTTCCCGAAGTTCGTGATGTGCTGTTGTACCGTGATACGCTCTGGCTGGCTACTTCGGCGGGACTGGCATACGCCGACGCCGCTGATCCGGTGCTGTTGAAATCGAGGTACAACTGGAAGGTGATCGAGTCGGCCGAATTCGACAATGGCGGTCTGCTGCGGGTGGTCTGGTTCGGGGAAAAACTCTACGTCGCCGCCTCGACCGGACTCTGGCGCGTACGGTTCGGTCCGTCCGATACGACCGCGGAAAGACTCAATCCTCCGGCACAGAGAGCGCTGTCCGACCTGAAGATTGAAAATGATTCGCTATTCTTCTATTACACTCAGGGATACGGAGTCATTGCCGACAGCACTCCTGCGCTTTTGTCGATCGGTAACCTGAGCGGAACCCCGCTAACCGGCTCGTTTTTTGACAACAGGCGATGGCTGGCGATGGCCGATGATGGTTTGTTTTATGAGGACGGCGGCGAATGGGTAGAGTACGCATGGACCGGGCTGCCATCCAATGCGGTCAGAGACATTACTATCACCGGCGGAAAAACCATAGTGGCCGCCTTTGCGGATAAACCGGCCGCTTTCCTGGACGGTGACTTGTGGGTGTCGTATGACTATTACATAAGCGCCCGTAACACGGTGATCATATCTGATTCCGCGGGGGCCTCCTGGGTGGGGACTTTCGGCGCCGGACTGTACCGGCTTCAGAGCGGAGTTGCCGTCAATTATGATGAACAGAACTCGACTCTGATCGGCAACAATGATGATCCTCCGCCGTACCCGTACATTGTTATTAACGGACTGGCCACCGACGGCGACTATCTGTTCGCCGCCTGTTATCGGGCCGCCGACGGTAACCCGGTGGCTGTGGCCGACCTTTCCAATATCGATGATCCGGTTGAAGGATGGAGCTCGATAGGCTCGGATCAGGGTGTCGACCACACCTTTGTTTCGTCGCTGGATTACCATCGCGGGCAGGTAGCGGTCGGTAATGAGTTCAGCGGTGTTTATTTGTGTGAGGTCGGTGAGGAGCCTCTGAATATCGGAGCGAATGCTTGTCGGCATTTTACCGAAAGCAATTCCTTTTTGCGGTCCGACAATGTCCGGGTGGTTAAGTTCGCGCCCGATGGTATCCTGTGGGTCGGCACCAATGTCGGATTGTCGCGATACGATCCCGGAATCGAGCGATTTGTCGATGTCAACCTGCCGGCCGGGGTCGACCGTGACATCACGGATCTGGAGTTCGACGGCCGCGGCAACCTGTATATCGGCACACGGTCGGGGCTGGCTCGTTTTGACGCCACCGACGGCAGCTTTGAAGTCTACCTGACTACCAACAGCGACCTGGTGGCCGACCGTGTCTACGGACTGACCCTGGAGAAGGAGACCGGCGATCTCTATGTTGCCACCGATGCCGGTATATCATTGTTGACTTCATCCGTGGCCGAGATCGTTTTCGATCTTGACGAAGTGGTGGCGTTCCCCAACCCGTTTGTGATCAATTCTCCCGGCGACAGTCTTGCCTTTAACTTCGGACGGTCCGGAAGTGTCCGTATTTTCACTCCGGCTGGTGAGCTGGTGACGGAGATGGATGCGAACCGCGGCTGGTTCGGACGCAATGATTCCGGACAACCGGTAGCTTCGGGAGTATATCTCTTCATACTGGAAGACAACAACGGCGCGTTTAGACAGGGAAAGATTCTGCTGGTTCGAAAGTGATGGAGGTCACCCGGCTCACATCGGAACAGATAGACACCGATATCGTCGATAATCTTTCTGCCGGGTCATTATTGACAAGCAGACCGTTCGCGTCGCTCTGGGAAACGATGGGCGGGCGAGTGGTTCACTGGGTAGCCCGGGAAAGTTCCACGGTTGTCGGTCTGCTGACCGGAGTTGAATTCGGACAAGGCCCTCTCAGGCGTTTTCAGGCGATGCCGGAAGGGATAGGAGGGAAGGTCCATCCGGCGTCCGGCTGCGAATCATCACGACGCGAAATATCCGGACATATCCTTAAAGCAGTCGAGCGCGAAGGGTATCTTAAAGTCCATATTACCGATTTTGACGGACAGATAGCTCCGGCAGGTTCATACGATATCATACCATGCTCAACCCTGCTCGTTGATATCGAATCGGATCAATATGAACCGCCGGATAGGAAACTACGCTCGGAGTTGCGCAAGGCTGAACGTGAAGCAGTTTCCATTGAGCCGTTTGACGCCGGGAGGAATATGTCCCGGTTTATAGAACTGATATCAGCTACCGAGCGCAGGCACGGCCGCCGTATGAAATACCCGGTCGGGTTCTACATGGAACTGGCGAAACTGGCCGAGCGGGACGACCGTGTGATCTGGCTTTGGTGCGAGCACGAGGGGCAGCCGGTGGTGTCTCATATTTGTCTGGTTGAACATAAGACCGCCCTGCACTGGCAGGTGTGTTATGACAAACGGTTCTCGTTTCTGAAGGCCAATCAACTGATGTTGCGGCATTTGATCAAACAGTTGAAAGATCACGGCGTGCCCCGGTTGAATCTCGGCGCATCACCGGATGACGCCGAGGGACTGCTTGATTACAAGGTAAAGTGGGGCGGGGTTAAATACGACTACAATTGCTATGTCCACAAATCGTTTTGGGGGCGGTGGCTGTGAATAGCGAAAAATTCAGAGTCCTGCTGTTGTCCGACAGCCGCGCTTTTCACACAGAGCGGTTTGCTGAGCAACTGGTGAGTCAGGGGTGCGAAGTACTGACTGCCTCACTGGAATATGGATCGATGCCGCACGTAAAGTTGGCGTGGCGAGGTCCTGTGAAATCATTACATTATGTTCTTGCTGTACCCCGGGTGAAACGACTGCTTTCGGATTTCAAGCCTGATGTTATTAATCCTCACTTTGCTTCCGGGTATGGATTCATCGCGGCGCTGGCCGGACGGAACGGCACTGTACCGATTGTGCTCAACCTGTGGGGTTCGGATGTGTTGATTGTACCGAAGAAGTCGTTTCCGCACCGATGGAAAACGGCCTATGCGTTACGAGCCGCCGAGTGTGTAATCGGTGACTCCGAATACCTTGTGAACGCGGCAGGTTCGATAACACCTCTTAGAAACAGCGAGGTTATTCCGTGGGGAATCGAACGTGAGTTTCTCTCGCTTCACAAGTCCGACTATGGTTTTCACAAACCGCTTCGGATCATCGTGCCGAGGACACAGGCCCCGGTTTACAATAACGAGTTTATTGTTCGCGCCCTGCGACCGCTTATTGCAGACGGCCGGGTTAGATTGACTTTTCCGTCATTCGGTGAACTGGCTGACAGTTTCCATCGACTGGTGAGCAAATTCTCCGGGCTGGGCGTGGAGTTATATGATCGTCTGCCGCGTGCGCGGTTTCTCAAAATGATGTCGGAGCATGATGTTTACCTTTCGGCGTCGCGATCCGATTCGTCACCGGCCTCGCTGATCGAAGCCATGGCGCTCGGCCTGTTCCCGGTTGTTGCAGAAATACCGGGTGTGCGTGAGTGGCTCTCGAACGAAAACGGGAAGTTTTTCACACAGGACTCGGAGGACGGATTACTTGAAGCGGTCAGTTCGCTGATCGATGCCGAACATGAGTTTACTCAGATCAGACAAATGAATCTCGAAAGAGTGAAGCAAACGGCCATATTCGAAAACAACGTGGCGCGGCAGATCGAGATTATGCGTGAAGTTGCCCGGGAAAGGTTGCAATAGTGCCACGTGTGTTGCTGATATGCTACTATTTCCCTCCGCTGGGAGGGGCCGGTATCGGACGGCCGCTTTCGTTGTTTCGGTTGCTTCCGGAGTTTGGCGTCGAGTGTGATGTGCTGACGGTCAAGCCGACAGCCTACCGCGTTTTTGAGCCGGAGTTGCTTGAGTCCCTCGATCAGTCCCGAATCTATCGCTCCGGCAGCCGCGATCCGCAGAGGTTGCTTTATCTGGCCGGTATCAGGAAAGTTCGTGATGCTCAGATTCGCAGAGCAGGTAATTTGTCCGAACGTTTTTTCCCGGATAACAAGAAAGGGTGGGTGCGTCCGGCTGTGCGAATGGCCGGGAAGCTCATGCGAAAAAAAAAGTACAGCGCTGTTCTCTCGACCTCGCCGCCCGTTTCGGCTCATCTCATTGCCGAACAGATATCCGGAGAAACCGGTGTGCCGTGGATCGCGGATTTCAGGGACTTCTGGCTGAGTCACAAAATTGAGGATGTGTACAGCGAAAAAGTACAACGTGCTGAAGCCTGGAAGATTATTGACCGAATCAAAAAACTTTCCGCAGAAGTCACGACCTGCAATCCGTCGATTGTCGATTACCTCGGTTCGGGCAGCAACATTTACAACGGATTCGATGAAGCGATCGCGAGGCTGTGGCGGTCGCCCGTTGACCGGTCGAAATTTACTATCGGCCTCTTGGGAACATTCGATGAGATCGTCCCTGTCGAGCCGCTGTTTCGATTGTTGGCGGAATTGCAGGAGAGGAATGTCGAGCTGTTTCGAAGGTTGAGGATAGTGCAGGTTGGTCGGGTCGATGAAGTATGGTTCACGGAGATGCTGGACCGATATAACCTGTCGGATAAGTGCATTTCGAACGGTTTTCAACCGCGGACCCGTGCGATAGAACTACTCAATGAAATGTCGCTCGCTTATCTGAGCCTGGCCTCGGAAAAGGAAAAGGGAATAGTACCTTCGCGTCTCTTTGATCTGTTCGCTTCGGGACGGCCGATTATTGCGGCTGTGCCGCCGGGGAGTATCCTTGCGGATCTGATTGCCGACAGTAATAACGGACACTGCTACGATCCAACCGATAAAAGCGCGG